>NZ_JBNPLM010000014.1:0-54822 GCF_050313495.1 Collinsella sp. SGI.178
TCAAAAAGCCGGGGCCCGCGCGATGCGGACTCCGGCTTAATACTGTGACGATATGTTGGCTATGCCCTACACGTAGAACAGAATGTCGTCGTAGGTCGGAACCGGCCAGTAGTCGGCGGCCACGATCTCCTCCATGGCATCCACGGAGGCACGCAGCGTATCCATAGCGGGAACGACCTCGTGTGCATACACATTGGCCTGCTCCTGGCCATCGAGAGCCTCGGCCTTCTGATGCACGGCGTCGAGTGCCTTGATGGAGTCGTTGATGGCGGTGATACCGTTGCAGAGCTTGTTGAGCGTGTTCTGCTCGCACTGCATGGCGGCCTCAGCACCGGCGGCACGAATTGTCTCAAGGCCCTTAGCGACCTTGGTGGCATAGGCGGTGATGACCGGACGATAGGTACGACGTGCCTCGCGAATCATCGTGGTAGCCTCGATGTTCATGAGCTTGTTGTACTTCTCGAGCTTGCAGTCGTAGCGGCACTGAGCCTCGGCCTTGGTCAGGACGCCCGTCTCCTCAAAGAGCGCGATAGCCTTATCGGAAACAAAAGCGGGAAGAGCGTCGGCCGTGGTCTTGTTGTTGGCAAGGCCGCGCTTCTCGGCCTCGATGGGCCACTCGTCGGAGTAACCGTCGCCGGAGAACAGGATGCGCTGGTGATCGGTCAGCACCTTCTTACAGTACTCGAGCGCGGCGTCCTGGAACTTATCCTCGGGCGTACCCTCGAGTGCATCGGCGAAGGACTTGAGCGACTTGGCCACGGCGGCATCGAGCACCAGGTTGGAGTCGGAGACGTTCTGCTCGGAGCCGCAGGCACGGAACTCGAACTTGTTGCCGGTGAAGGCGAACGGAGAGGTGCGGTTGCGGTCGGTGTTGTCCTGCATCAGCTTGGGCAGGGTATCGGCGCCCAGGTCGAGCACGCCGCGCGTGGCATGGACGGAAGCCTTGCCATCGATGATCTTCTCGACGACCTCGGTAAGCTGGTCGCCCAGGAAGATGGACATAATCGCCGGAGGAGCCTCGTTGGCGCCCAGACGATGGTCGTTGCCGGCCGAGGCAACGGAGGCACGCAGGAGCTCCTGATAGTTATCGACGGCCTCGATCACCGCGGTGAGGAAGACGATGAACTGCAGGTTGTCGAGCGGGGTGTCGCCCGGATCGAGCAGATTCTCGGACTCGGTGCCAAGCGACCAGTTATTGTGCTTGCCCGAACCGTTGATGCCCTCGAAGGGCTTCTCGTGCAGCAGGCAGACCAAATCGTGGCGGGAGGCGATGAGCTTCATCTTCTCCATCATGACCAGATTCTGGTCGATGGCCTCGTTGACCTCGCCATAGACGGGGGCGAGCTCATGCTGGCAGGGAGCGACCTCGTTGTGTTTGGTCTTGGCGGGAATGCCAAGCGCCCACAGCTCATCGTCCAGGTCCTTCATATAGGCCGAGACGGTGGGGCGGATAGCGCCAAAGTAGTGCTCCTCGAGCTCCTGGCCCTTGCAGGGAGCAGCACCAAAGAGGGTGCGGCCGGTGATGACCAGGTCCCTGCGTTTGCGGTAAGCGTCCTTCTTGATCAGGAAGTACTCCTGCTCATCGCCCACGGAAGGAACGACCTTCTTGGGGGTCTTACCAAACAGCGCCAAAACGCGCTTGGACTCACGCGAGAGCGCGGTCATGGAGCGCAGCAGCGGGGTCTTCTTGTCCAGGGCCTCGCCCGTGTAGGAGCAGAAAGCCGTGGGGATGCACAGGACATCGTCCTTGATAAAGGCGGGGCTGGTGGGATCCCAAGCGGTATAGCCGCGGGCCTCGAAGGTGGCACGCAGGCCGCCGTTGGGGAAGCTGGATGCGTCCGGCTCGCCCTGGATGAGGTTCTTTCCCGTAAACTTGGTAATAGCGGTGCCGTCGTGGTTGGGTTCGAGGAAGCTGTCGTGCTTCTCGGAAGTAATGCCCGAAAGCGGCTGGAACCAGTGCGCGTAGTGCGTCGCGCCCTTGGAGATGGCCCAAACCTTCATGGCATGGGCAACGGCGTTGGCCACATCCAGGTCGAGTGGCTCACCGTCCTCGAGGGTTGCAGCAAGGCGCTTCCAAATGTCCTTGGGGAGGTAGTCCTTCATGACTTCCTCAGAGAACACCATGGTCCCGAAGCGGTCAGTAAGTTCGGCCATACGGAACTCCCTTCGTATCGGCACCGCGTGAGAAGCGGTGTTGATTACTAACGAACGAGTCATAGCTTAGACTCGCCGTGTTTCCGCGACATTACCGTTATGTTGCCGTCGCGAAACTAATCAATGAGGTTACCGCATCGCGGCAATGTTGCCACCCTCAACAGTCAATCAACTGTATAAATTGCAGACTTCTCCGCATGGTTTACGGGTAGTCTTTTTGGGACGGGGCTTTTTTAGCTGCCCTATTTAAATATGGTCTCAAGCTTTGGAGGCGCCGGATTGGGTAGCTAAAAAAGCCCCGTCCCAAAAAGACTACCCTGCGTACCTGGTGATGGGGTAAAAAAGCTCCAAATTAGCTACGCTGTTATAGGGAATGCCGATAGCGAAACATCTTCGATTGATATTTCCAAATAGCGAGTAAAACTCCACCGTAGCGCAGCGGTGCTGTAGAATCCTTACAACACATCACGCTAATGTATCTAAAGGAGCACGACATGCGCGTCGACGAGGTTTTTAAGCAGGCAGCGTCCCAGGGCACCACGCCCGTTTCGTTTGAGATGTTCCCGCCCAAGGGCGAGCTTACCCTCGACACGGCTCGCGAGGTGGCTGGCAATCTGTGCAAGCTTTCGCCGAGCTTTGTCTCGGTCACCTGCTCGGCCGGCGGCTCGGGCAACGGCTCCGCCACCGCCCCCATCGCGCATATGATTACGAGCGAATTCGATACGTCCTCGGTGGCGCACCTCACCTGCGTTGGCCGCACGCATGCCGATATCGCCGCCAAGATCGACGAATACCGCTCCGCCGGCGTAGAAAATGTGCTGGCCCTGCGTGGCGATCTTCCCGCCGGCGCGAGCGAGGATGACAAACCCGCCTCGGACTACGCCTACGCCCGGGACCTCATCCCCGAGCTCGTCGACGCCGGCTTTTGCGTGGGCGCCGCAGCCTACCCCGAGGGCCACATTGCCTGTGAGAATCTCAACGCTTCGGTCGAATACCTCAAGCAAAAGCAGGACGCCGGCGCGAGCTTCTTTGTGACGCAGCTCTTTTTTGATAACGAGTGCTTCTACCGTTTTCGCGAGCTTGCCGACAAGGCCGGTATCACTGTGCCCATTACCGCGGGCATCATGCCGTTTATGGGCAAGTCGCAGATCAGCCGCATGGTCTTTATGTGCGGCGCGTCGCTGCCCTCCCCCGTCATCAAGATTCTCGCCAAGTACGAGCATGACCCCGAGAGCCTGCAGGCAGCCGGTGTAGATTATGCCGCCCGCCAGCTTTGCGACCTTAAGGAGCACGGCGCCGACGGCCTGCACCTGTACACTATGAATCGTCCTGCGATCGCCGCAACCATTATGGAGCGCCTGGGGTAATGGAAAAACCGCACATCGATACAGCTTTTGGTGAAGTGCCGGCCGACCTTGCGTCGCCGGCGCTCTACCGTATCGATGATACCCACCATCCCCGCGTCGATCGTGCCGAGATGCTGCGGTATCTGGGTTACGACGGCCAGCAGATTGAGCCCGAGCTGTCGCAGCGTATTGAGCTTGTGGTCGAGCGCCTTGAGCTGGACATTGAGCCCCGTGGCGTGCGCCGCGTATTTGCCGTCGATGCCATGGGCGTGGACGAGCAGGGAGAGCCCAACATCCGTCTGGTTGGAACCAACGTTGAGCTGCGCGGTCGCGATATCTATCGACATCTCAAAGACGCCCGCTTTGCCGCGCTCATGGCATGCACCCTCGGCATGGACGCCGAGCGTCGTCTGCGCACCACGGGAGCCCAGCAGCCCCTAGAGGGAGCCGTGCTCGATGCCGCGTGCTCCGCCTATGTGGAAGCTGCCGTCGAGCAGATGGACCAGCAGGTCAAGGCTGCGGCCGCCGCACACGGACTCGCCGGTAACTGGCGCTTCAGTCCCGGCTACGGCGACTGCCCGCTTACGGCTCAGCGTTCAATCGTGGCTGCACTCAACGCCACGCGGCTCATCGGGCTTACCGTCACACCTACCAGCCTGCTCATGCCCACCAAGAGCGTGACCGCGGTGATCGGTCTGTTTGACGGCGAGGTCCACGACGCCCAGAGTCGCCCCACCTGCAATATCTGCCGCATGCGCGAGCACTGCCGCTTCCGCGCCGCCCACACCACCTGCTATTCCAGCCACCTGGGGACGGGGTAGAAATGGCAGATTTAGCGCTTGACTTATACTAAATGCCAAAGTTGAATCCGATGTTAAGTTACGAGGTCAGAAATGAAATTTGGAATCAGAACCCCCAGTGTTTCAAAGTCCATTTCCGCCCGAACAAAAGGAAGGATTACTCGCTCAGCAAAAAGTGCGTTCATTCCTGGATATGGACAACGAGAGACCGGAATAGTTAAAGATCCTTCTCGCGCACTATACAATCGCGTTTACAACAAAACCACTGTTGGAATTAACGACTCGTTCTGTTCAAGCAAAAAGACGCGTTCATCGCAACGGTCAAAAAGCCATACTTACGAATCAACTTGCGTAGATTTCTTTGATGACAATTCAGCCGTGTCTTCAAACTACTACCTCAAACGTAACTATGAAATCACTTACGACCTCCCCTTCGAAATTAGCTCATCTGCTCTCGCTCTCATACAGGAAATTGAGCAGAGGGAAACACAGAGTCAGAGAAATAAAGCCATAGAGGAAGCGCAGCTGCAGATTAAAAAGACAGAAGAATTTTTATCCGATTTTGATAGTCGTAATATTCTCTCTCTTATTAGAAACGCCCCTAGCGATGTTCTAATTCTAAGCATAGAGACAACAGGAAGCAGCAAGCTCGGTGAGGAAATGCTGTCTCTTATTGTTGAAACCTCTGACGGTACGAGGCTATTCGATCATTTATTCAAACCGCCGACAAGAAAACGCTGGCAAAAAACACTCTGCCAGCACGGAATTCACTGGCAAGACGTTAAAAACCAGCCGGAGGCGTCCAATTATCGAAAGGAAATACAGTCTCTTCTCTCAGGATCAAAAGCTATCGTTTTTTCTGATATATCAAGACTAGCGGTCTTTACATCAACGTTCCCGTCTGCCCTACCTTCTGTACCCCTTGTTTTCGTTGAAGATGAATATCAAAAACTTGAACGGAAAGAAAAAGCCGCTACAGACGAATTAGACCTTTTGCCAAAAATGGCCATCAACTTAAATATTAAAGATTGGCAGTATGGGACTTCATCGAGCAACGCAAATACCCTATACAAAATATCCCGAAAGCTATTTTCAAGCAAAAAGTACAGCTCAGCATTAAAGCAGGATCGAGAGATATTCGAACGAAGCCTTTCATACGAAAAGAGCAACCTAAAGTGGCTCGAATCACAGCAAGACCCATCTGCAGAAGATGTTAAGCCCATATTTGACCAAGAATTTGAACGCGCCATTAAAGGGGTCGAAGAAGAGGCGGAAACATTGCGTATTGCCTCGTCAAAGGAAGTTCTACCTGGATATATATGTTGCGGAATCGGTCTTTTAGCATGCCTGTTCAGCCATTTCGTTATAGGCGCCATCCTCATTGTCTTGGGAATTATCTTCCTTATATCCGGTTATTCGATCTGGAACGAATGTCAGCAATCGCTGGACAAAGCAGCAACCTATAAAGCAAAAAAGGATAAATACCTGTCCTCGATCACCGTAAAGAAAATCAGTAATTACTAGCAGAAGAAGAGTTCATTAATGTTCACCCCGCTTATCACTCATGATCTGGACGGCGCCGCGCTGGCGGCGCCCGTTGATGCTGCCCGCCGCAAGGGCGCCACGTACAAGACGCGCACGATCGACGACCTTTACATTAAGGACGATCGCCTGCGCGCCGCCATCGAGGGCACGGGGCACCTGCTGTTCGACGGCGGCATGGGCACCATGCTGCAGGCGGCCGGCATGAAGGCCGGCGCCCTGCCCGAGCTGCTCAACTTTGAGGAGCCCCGGGTCATTACCGATATTCAGCGTCAGTATGTCGAGGCCGGCTGCGATGTGATCACCGCCAACACCTTTGGCGCCAACGCCCACAAGCTCGACGGTGCCGCCACCGTGGCAGATGTCTTTGCCGCCGCCGTCGCCTGCGCCCGCGCGGCCGGCGCCCACTACGTCGCCGGCGACATCGGCCCCATCGGTGCGCTGCTTCGCCCCTTGGGTACCCTCAGCTTCGACGAGGCCTATGACCTCTTTGCCGAGGAAGTGCGCGCTGGCGTCGAGGCGGGTGTGGACCTCTTTATTATCGAGACCATGACCGATCTTGCCGAGATCAAGGCGGCGGTCCTTGCCTGCCGCGAGAACTCCGAGCTGCCCGTCTTTGCCACCATGACCTTTGAGGAGGACGGCCGCACCTTCCTGGGTACGAGTCCCGAGGTTGCCGCCATCACGCTCGACGCCATCGGCGCCGACGTCCTGGGCATTAACTGCAGCCAGGGACCGGCCGAGCTCCGAGGACTCGCCGCACGTATGCTCGCCGTTACGGACAAGCCCGTTATGGTGCAGGCCAACGCGGGACTCCCTCACGTGGACGACGACGGTAACACCGTCTTTGACATCCAGGCCCCCGAATACGCCAAGGCCGTCGCCGGCATGATCGCCGACGGCGTGAGCGTCGTGGGCGGTTGCTGCGGAACCACGCCGGCGCACATGGCAGCGCTGCGCACGCTTATCGACAACCACACGCCCAGCCCGCGCCACCGCAAGCCCAGCATGTCGGTCACGAGCGCCCAGACCGTGGTTAACCTTCCCTGTGACGGCCACAAGATCGCCGTCATCGGCGAGCGCATCAACCCCACCGGAAAAAAGCGCCTGCAGCAGGCCCTACGCGACGGCGACCTGGACTACGTCGTAAGCCAGGGCATCAGCCAACAGGAGCAAGGCGCCGACATCCTGGACGTCAACGTGGGCCTGCCCGAGATCGACGAGGTCAAGATCATCCAACAGGCCACCGAGCAGCTCCAGGGTTCCACGCTGCTGCCGTTGCAGATCGACTCCACCGACCCCGCAGCCGTCGAGGCCGCCGTGCGCCGCTACGCCGGCAAGCCCATCATCAACTCGGTCAATGGCAAGCAGCAGATCATGGATGAGATCTTTCCGCTGGTCGCCCATTACGGCACCAACGTCGTCGGCCTCACGCTCGACGAAGGCGGCATTCCCGATACCGCCGAGGCTCGCTTCGCCATCGCCGAGCGCATCGTGGCCGAGGCCGCCCGCTACGGCATCGGACCGGACCGCATCCTCATCGACTGTCTGGTCATGACCGCCTCGACCAATCAACGCCAAGCCGAACAGATTCTGCGCGCCATGTCCCTGTGTAAGGAGCGTCTGGGCGTCAAATGCGCGCTCGGCGTGTCGAACATCAGCTTTGGTCTGCCCGCCCGCCCGCTGCTGGGCTCGGTCTTTTTGGCTGCCGCTTTTGGCGCGGGTCTGGACGCCCCCATCATGAACCCGGGCTCCAAGCGCTTTATGGATACCGTCTACAGCTATCGCGTCTTGAGCGTTGAGGACGAGGGCTCAACCGGATACATCGAGCGCTACGCCGGCTGGACCGATCCGTACAAGATCGCCGCGAACCCGGCGGCGGCTCAGACAGTATCGACCGACACTGTGCCCGCCGCTGGCACCGACGGCACCGACGGCAACGACGATCCGATTCGTCGCATGGTCGTCTCGGGCCGCAAAGGCGAGATTGCGGCCGAGACCGAGCGTCTGCTGGCAGACCACGACGCCATGGACCTCATCAACAACCACTTTATCCCCGCCCTCGACGAGGTTGGCGTTCTCTTTGACCAGGGAAAGTTCTTCTTGCCGCAGCTCATGGCCTCGGCCGAGGCCGCGCGCGTGGGTTTTGACACCATCAAGCGCCTGATGCCCGCCGGCGAGATTGCCGACAAGGGCAAAATCTGCGTGGCCACCGTCAAAGGCGACATCCACGACATCGGTAAGAACATCGTCAAGATGCTGCTCGATAACTACGGCTATACCGTCTTTGACCTAGGCCGCGACGTCGACCCGCAGGAGGTGCTCAAGACCGTACGGGAGCGCGACATCAAGCTCGTCGGCCTCTCGGCGCTTATGACCACCACGGTCGTCGCTATGGAGGAGACCATCAAGTTGCTTCATGCCGAGGTGCCGGGCGTCAAGATCATCGTAGGCGGCGCCGTACTCACCCCCGAATACGCCAAGCAGATCGGCGCGGACTACTACGCCAAGGACGCCGCCGAAAGCGCTCGTATCGCCGAAGAGGTCTTTGGGCAGTAACACAACGGAAACAACCGAGCACCAAAACGTGCCGCATGCGCCACTTGGCACGTGCGGCACGTTAGAATAGACAAGGCTATGCTCGTTTTGGCAGATAGGAGTGCAAGGATGGCGATCACGCCCGCAGAAATCGCGGAAACCCGCGGCATGGTTGAGGAGCAGAACCTCGACATCAGGACCATCACCATGGGTGTTTCGCTCATGGGTTGCGGCGACGAGAACCTCGACCGCATGTGCACGAAGATCTACGACCACGTGACGCACACGGCTGAGCATCTGGTCGAGACCGCCGAGAACCTCGAGCGCGAGTACGGTATCCCCATTGTCAACAAGCGCGTTTCCGTCACCCCGGTGGCGCAGATCGCCGCATGCTGCAAGGATGAGGACCTCACCCCCATCGCGCATGCCCTCGACCGCGCGGCCGAGACGCTCGGCATCGATTACCTGGGCGGCTTCTCCGCACTCGTCCAGAAGGGCATCGGCGACGCCGACCGCCGCGTCATCCAGTCCATCCCCCAGGCGCTCGCTACCACCAGCCGCGTCTGCTCCAGCGTCAACGTCGCCAGCCTGCGCGCCGGCATCAACATGGACGCCGTGCTCATGGCGGCTCAGACCATCATCGATGCCGCCAAGCTTACGGCAGATGAGGATTCCGTCGGTGCTTCCAAGTTTGTCTGCTTTGCCAACATGGTCGAGGACTCCCCGTTTATGGCGGGCGCCGTTCACGGCGGTGGCGAGGCCGACGCCGTCATCAACGTAGGCGTCTCGGGCCCCGGCGTTATGGCCGCAGCCCTGGAGAAGCTGCCCGATTCCGCATCGATGATGGAAGTCGCCGAAAAGATTAAGCAGACCGCCTTTAAGATCACCCGTGCCGGCGAGCTCATGAGTCGCGAGGCTGCCCGTCGCCTAGGTGTCGAGAAGGGCATTGTCGACCTGTCGCTGGCGCCTACGCCTGCCGTCGGCGACTCCGTCGCGCGCATCCTCGAGATCATCGGCGTGGGCACCTGCGGTGGCCCCGGCACGACCTGCGCGCTCGCCATGCTCAACGATGCCGTCAAGAAAGGCGGCGTCATGGCCAGCTCCAGCGTGGGCGGCCTCTCGGGCGCCTTTATCCCCGTGTCCGAGGACGCCGGCATGATCGCCGCCGTCGAGGCCGGCGCGCTTTCGCTCGAGAAGCTCGAGGCCATGACCTGCGTGTGCTCCGTTGGCCTGGACATGATCGCCATTCCCGGCGACACCCCGGTCGAGACTATCGCCGGCATTATCGCCGACGAGATGGCCATCGGCGTCATCAACAATAAGACCACGGCCGTGCGCGTGATCCCCGCCATCGGCAAGGGCGTGGGCGACTGCGTCGAGTATGGCGGCCTGTTTGGCCGTGCGCCCATCATGCCGGTGAACCCCAACGCCGGCACCGTGCTTGCCCACCGCGGTGGACGCTTCCCGGCGCCGCTGAACTCGCTCAAGAACTAGCAGGGAGTTACAGGGCGAGGAGCCCCGGTGAGGGCAAATATATAAGGTCGCCTGCTCGGACAGTCCTGACTCGCACGGAGAGCACATTAAGTGCTCTCCGGCTCGTGCGGAACTCGCGATTGACCTTATATATTTGCCCTCACCGGGGCTCCCGCACAACGGGACCTCAGTTGGGTTCTATCCCGGTTGCAGTTGCTTCGCTCCTGCACCACTTGGCTGGTGCGGCGGTTTGGCGTTGGAACGGTTCTTTTTCTGATATATGCTTGTTGCGGCTCTTCTTTTGGGAGGGGCCGCTTTTTTGTTGTAAGGGGGATGGCCCGTGGCTGATGGTGTAATTCAATCTGAGCTTCTTTCTGCGGATTGGAATGGCGAATGGATGCGCTTGCAGGCTGGTCGGCGGCGGGCTGATGATTCTTTTGAATGGGATAAGCGGGCTCGGCATTTTCGGCCGCTTGAGACTGCCCCCTACGCCCGAGATTTTATAAAGCTGCTGGCGCTTGAGCCCGGCGAGTCGTTGCTCGATATGGGGTGTGGGGCTGGGTCGATTGCTATTCCGCTTGCTCAGGCTGGACATCCCGTGATTGCCGCTGATTTTTCCCCTGCTATGTTGGGCACGCTTGATGCCGGCATTGAGTACTATGGGCTCGAGGATCGCATTACACCGCTTGAGCTTGCTTGGGATGATGACTGGGATTTGGTTGGACCGGTCGCGAAAGCGGTAGATGTTGCCTTTGCGAGTCGCTCGGTTACTACGAACGACCTAAAAGGCGCGCTTGCCAAGCTCGACCGTACGGCTCGGCGGCGTTGTGCTGTCACGATGGTCGCCAACTCCAGCCCGCGCTATGACCCGCACGTGATGAATGCCATCGGCGCCCCGGTTACCCGTAGCAATGGTTTTGTGTACGCCTTTAACATCCTTATTCAGATGGGTGCACTACCGCAGGTCACGTATTTTGAATCGCCCCGTCGTGACACCTTCGATAGCCTCGAGGCCGGCGTGGCGGACTTCTCCCGTATGCTCGAGCATGGCAACGAGGATAAGATCGATCGTCTGCACGACTATATCGCCCAACATATGATCGAGAACCCCCATGCCGGCGAGCCGGGATCCAAGGGCGTGCCGCAGGGACGTTACATGCTCGACCACATCCGCAAGGTCCGATGGGCGTTTATCGCCTGGGAGCCGGTCTCTGCGCCCCGACCGTAGCCCATCTAAAGTATGCATCGTCTACCCGCCCGGCATCCGCATTCTTTGCGAACTGGCAAACGCGCTCCACACCGCGCCGTTCCTGCGCTATCGTGGGACAGCTCACGTAGATTAAGGCCCCATCGCGGGGCGCCCCATACATAGAAAGCGAGAACCCATGGCACTGACAGGAGCCCAGGTCAAGCAGCTTCGCAGCATGGCCCATCACCTCAACCCCGCCATCATCATCGGTAAGTCCGATGTCAACGAGGGTACCGTCGAGCAGACGGTCGCCTACCTGGAGAAGCACGAGCTCGTTAAGTGCTCCGTGTTGGACGGCTCCAGCCTTTCTGCCCGCGAGGCCGCCGAGGAACTCGCCGAGCGCTGCCACGCCGACGTCGTTCAGGTTATCGGCCGCAAGTTCTCGCTGTATCGAGAGTCCTCGCGCAAGGATATCGAGAAGATCAAGCTCGTCTAAGGGCCAATCGGTTCACACAGAGCAAGCCTGCGGGCGTCCGAATGATGCGGGCGCCCGTTTTTTATCGCTCAATGAACGGTCGGTTGACCCTGCTTTCGACCAGACGCTCGTAGAGACGCTTGGTCTCGGGCTCGGGAACGCCTGCGACCTGTTCCTTAAGATGATGGATATGCCCGCTATAGAGCTCGACGATATCGCGGCGTCTCCCCGCCGCTCCGTACACACGCATGGCGCATCGCACCATGTCCTCGCGTGCGGTCTCCTGACGTAGCCCCGCTTCTGCTAGCCAGATTGCCGACTGCAGGTCGTTTTCTTCCAAGGCAGCGCTTGCTCCCACAATCATGCAGTCGATAAACTTCGACTGCATGATGCGGCGCATGCGCAAAAAGTACGTCGGATTGCAACCGTTGGGGATATACAGCGGTCCGGTATAGAGCTGTTCGATCTTAAGACACAGCTCGACCAGGTGAGGCCCACGCACTCTTGTGCGATTACCCAAAATCTCGCGGCTTATCTGCTCAAATAGCTTCACATCGGTCTTAACGTAATCCCTGTTGAGGCCAAGGCAGTCGTTTTGAATCAGGACGCACGACTTGCCATCTGGCGTGGGTCCCAAAGCGGATCGTAAGCGTGACACAGTCGAATACAAGTTGTTACGGGCGCTACTGTACTCGGCATGTGGCCACAGTTCCATAGCCAAGGTCTCGCGATCGACAAACGAATCGATACCCAACGCAAGCCGCTCGGCAAGCGTTGCCGCTTTCTTACGACGCCACATCTTGTCTGTGATGGGGAATCCGTCGCGCTCGGCACGAAACGCGCCAAACATGCGAATCTCGATATGATCGATAGCGTCGACGGGTTCGACCTCGCCGACCTGGAACAGCCGCTCGCTCTCTCCCTCCAAATCGTCGCGCAGCGAATATCGCGATAGCTCACGCACCGGGAGCTTCTTTCGAATCTTGGCAGCAGGCTCGCCCAGGCAATGCATCGCAAGGCGTGCAAACAGCCGATACGCTGGCTCCAGAATCCCAGAACGATTCATAGACATCCAGGCGGCAAGATCGCTGTCGCGGCCCGCAGACGCCAAATGCAGCGCTACGACCCAAGCCTCCGCGCCGCCGACTTGTGTCCGACTTAGGTCGAGCAGCTCTGCCTCTTCTCGTACCGACACCATCGACGTATTGCGAAGGCTTGATGCACGCTCCAACAGCAACGCGTTGTCGCGCATGTATGCGATCGACTCGTCAGCAAGCTTGAGCACCTGGACCGCGCGGAACTTCGCGTTGACCGGGCGCCCCTCGGCGAGCGCCTGCCAGCCTTCGAGTAGCAGGCCAAACAGCTGGATTTGATTGTCACGCACGCGCACGGCAAAGCGATCGAGCTCATTAAACGCCGCATCGTCAGTCATTGGCAGGCCTGCAAGCAGACGCCGTGCCGCCAGCACCATACGCACCCAGACAGCCGGTGCCTTAAGCCCACGAGCATCGAGTGCCTCCCGTGTTCGAGACATCTCGTCGTCACGCTCATCGATTCCCATAAAGGACCCATCAAAGAGCTCCACCAACATCCGATCTGCCCGTATGAGAATCTCTGCAATATCGAGTTCGCAATCATATACCTTGTTCGCCTTGAGTTCCGAAAGCGCTGCGCCGTCTTTCGCCTGTTCGGTCAACCGGCTCTTAACCTCGATATGCGCCGACAGCATATCGAGCGCAGCACAAGATGCCTCATTTTTTGGAAGCGCAGGATTGGCTGGAAGCCCAAGCTCGCAATCTCCATAACAGACGACCGTAAGCACCTGGGCGACTTTCCAAGAAACCAAATCAATCTCGCGGACCGACTGTGCGCTCGCATGTTCGACAATCGAGGCCATATACCGGGCCAGTTTAGTATTCGAAACGCTTACCGCCGCCAAATAGACACCAAGTGCCTCGGTGGGCGTCGGCTCCAACGCGGGCTTGTCTGCATCCGTCGTCCTCAGTACCGCGCGACAGACATCCCCTCCATGCCCAGTCAGAGCCAAATCGACACCATACTGTCCAGCAAGCTCAAGGACGGCGTCGCGATCCAAAAAGGCATCTGCCAAATCCATCGCAGCATCGCATCGGCCCGCCTTGAGCAGAATGCGTGCCGCGCGCATAACGAGCTCTGGACGAATTTCCGCAACCATTTTTCGTAATCTCAGGCGCGCGTTATCCTCGGTGCCCATACACGTAAAGCTTCGGTCGACCGGATCGACACCAAAAATCGGATAATCACGAACAAGATAGGACTGATCGATCATGGAGAGCCTGACACCGCATGCCTCAAGTTCCGCAATCTTGCCCTCGCCCATCAGGGCCATCACGCACGCCACGTTAAATAGGGCGCCGTTATCGATTGATGCCATATCGGCAAGTGCCGCACCGTACACGTTGACAATCTCGTTTTCGAGCAAGCTGGCAACGTCGCCCTCTCCGTACAGCCCCGTCTGCATAGCCGAAACCAACTCGGGAACACCCTGTGTGAGCTGGTAAAAATCGAGCGACGTGCTAATCGAGAACGCCGATGCCCAAGCCGAATACTCATAGGCATGCACCTTGAGCATCTGCGCATTGATCTTGACCGAGTCACCCAGCCCGCGAATCAACTGGCGATTTGAGGGACGGCAGGTGACAAAGACCCCGATCCCCATAGTGCGCAGGCCTCGAATTCGATCGATAAGCTCCTCGGTATCTTGCTGATCGAGGTTGGGGACGTTATCGATCGCAATCAACGATCGCGGTTTGTCCTCAAGTTCATCTGTGACCACTTCGAGCTGTATAAACACCTCGCGGGCAATCGCGCGGTCAGCCTCGATGATTCGTACCAGACCGCGCGTCGGGTCGCTTTTGACTTCCTGAGTGTACTGAAGCAATATCGATGTTTTCCCAAACCCATCTGGTGCATAGAGCAACACAATGCCCGCCTTGCGGCCCTTGACAATCAACTCGCTCATCAGGCGATCACGTCGGACCATATAACCTGTGCCCAACGGCGCCAATTCGAGATCGTCCGTATCGTTCAGCCCGTTCATCATGCTCGCTCCTTACCTCGACCACATGGACACCGTAATCGCAAGACAGCCCAAGCCATCCCGTAAATCGAACGACGCAGAGTTTTAGGTTGTCTTTCGGTTCGCATTTGGCAAGTTTTTGTTCAGCGAGCGCCGATTGAAACTTCTCCCCCAACCAACCGGTCTTTGCGCAGGTCAATGCGCTTGCCAGCATGTCCCACTCATTTGGCAGTGTAACGCAATGGGGCTTGTAATATTTTGTTGCGCAACTCGCCTACGCGCTGCTACCGTTTGCGACTCATTAGTAGCATTTTTGAATAGACTATGCTAGAGAATGCATCACGCTATACGAGGCACCACCGTCAAGCTTTTGGCAAGCTAATGTTATGCACACCATAAAGTCCGCGCTCATTCTGGTTCCGCTGGCAGATATTGCGGACGGACGCAGTATAAGGGCTCATGAGTCTATAAGCTAGCCGCCATCCCGCATATGCATAATAAAAAAGGCCCCCGCAGAACGGGAGCCTGTAACAAAGTAATAACAAATCGCTCGGATTGTACTACTCGCAGAGCGAAAGGGCAGCCTCGTCGGCAACGACGACGCAGTTGGTGTGCAGCTGCAGGATCGAAGCCGGGCACTCGGGCGTAACCGGGCCATAGCACATATCGTGAACAGCCTGAGCCTTGGCCTCGCCGTTGGCGACGACCAGGATCATGCGGGCATACATGATGGTCTGGGTACCCATGGTGTAAGCCTGGCGGGGAACGTCGTCGATGCTATCGAACAGGCGGCTGTTGGCCTGAATGGTGCTCTCGGTGAGATCGACACAGTGCGTACCCTTGGAGAAGTGGTCATCGGGCTCGTTGAAGCCAATATGACCGTTATTACCAATGCCGAGCAGCTGCAGATCCGGGTAACCGGCGGCAGCGACGATTCTGTCGTACTCGGAGCAGGCAGCGGCGGCATCGGGGTTGGAGCCATCGGGCACGTGCGTGTTATTCAGATCGACGTTGATGTGATCGAAGAAGTTCTCGCGCATGAAGTAGTGATAGCTCTGGGGATCATCGTGCGAAAGGCCGCGATACTCGTCCAGGTTATAGGTGCTGACCTCGGAGAAGTCAATATCGCCCTTCTTGTACCAATCGGCGAGCTGCTTGTAGGCGCCAATCGGAGTGGAGCCGGTGGCAAGACCGAGCACGCAATCGGGCTTAAGGATAACCTGCGCCGAGATGATATTGGCGGCCTTGCGGCTCATATCCTCGTAGTCTTTAGCTTTAATGATCTTCATTACGCATCCTTTCTCGTAGAAGAGAGGCAAGGCTCCCCTTACAAGCACTTGCCCGCGGCCTGCGTCGGCCGCAACCAACGTGTGCGGCCACCAGGGCGAGGTCGCGTAATGTATGTATCTCGTGTCTAGCCGCGTCGAGGCCCCTGCCCGTCCACGGTGACCCGAAGCCTTTTAGCCTCGGACATTTTTCATCTTGCCACGAAGGGCGCCCTCTTTCAAGGGCGCCCTCCGTAAACGTGTTTGAATTGTAGGCCAAAGGGCAAGCGAACGAGTTAGCGCTCGCGAGCGACGATGAGCTGATCCATCTCCTCGACATGCTCGCCAACGGAGCCCTTGATGCTCGAGAACTCAACAGAGTTGCACACCAAAATGGGAACCGTCACATCGTAGCCCTCGGCCTCGATTGCCTCGCGTTCAAACTCGATAAGCACATCGCCCTTATGGACGATATCGCCCACCTGTGCATGCACGGTAAAGTGTTTGCCCTCGAGCTGAACGGTATCGAGTCCAACGTGGATTAAAACATCCAAGCCATCGACCGTGTTGAGCGCAACGGCGTGTCCCGTTGGAAAAATCGCCTCGATCTTGGCATCCGCAGGTGCAATCACGCGCGTGCCCGTAGGCCGAATGGCAACGCCTTGGCCCAAAAGGCCAGTGGCAAACGTCTGGTCGTTAACCTCGGAAAGCGGAATGACATCGCCCGAGATGGGAGCATCCAGCGTAAGGACTCGACCACGCATACCAAAAGACCTTAGGACTTTAGTGAACATGCTCCCCCTTGGACATACCAATAATCAAAACCAGTTTTACTAGTTTACCACTTGGCATTGGTTTTTGACCATTAGGGGAGTTCGCGCTTGACAACCTCGACGATGTCGTCAACGACGCGCTGAGTCAGCTCGTGCGTCTCGGCCTCGGCCATCACGCGAACCAGCGGCTCGGTACCGCTCGGGCGCACCAGAATGCGGCCGCGACCGTTAAGCTCCTTCTCGGCGGCAGCGACAGCGTCCCAAATGGGCTGGCAATCGTCCAGACCGGCCTTGTTGTCGGAATGCACGTTGACGAGCACCTGCGGGTACTTCTTCATGATGCCTGCGAGGTCGGTGAGGGTACGGCCAGTGCGCTTGAGCACGGCCAGCAGCTGCAGCGCCGTCACCAGGCCATCGCCGGTGGTGTTGTGCTCCAGGAAGATGATGTGGCCGGACTGCTCGCCGCCGATAACGGCGCCGTCCGCGAGCATACGCTCCAGCACGTAGCGGTCGCCCACGGCGGTCTGCACCATCTCAAAGCCCTGTTCCTTCATGGCGATGGAGAAGCCTAGGTTGCACATAACGGTCGAGACAATCTCGGAGTTGGCGAGCTTGCCGCGAGCGGCCAGGTCAGAGCCGCAGATGGCCAGGATATAGTCGCCATCGATCTCGTTGCCCTCGCTGTCCACGAACAGCACGCGATCGGCGTCACCGTCGTGGGCCAGGCCGATGTCGGCGTGGGTGCGCAGCACGAGCTCGCGCAGGGGCTCAAGATGAGTGGAGCCGCACTCAACATTGATGTCGGTGCCACAGTAGTCGGTATTGATGGCGTGGACCGTGGCGCCCAGACGCTGAAGCGCGGCAGGCGTGGTCTGGCAGGAAGCACCGTGACCGCAGTCAACGGCAACGACCAGGCCGTCGAGCTTAAGGCCGTCGAGGGTGCTGATAGCGTGGTCGACGTATGCCTTGCGAGCGTCCTTCATCTTGATGATGTGGCCCACACCGGCGCCGGTCGGCAGCGTGTCGGCAGCCATGGCCTCCTCGGACATGACCCAGGCGCTGATCTCTTCCTCAACGGCATCGGGAAGCTTCATGCCCTTGCGGCTAAAGAACTTGATGCCGTTAAACTCCGGCGGATTGTGCGAAGCGGAGATGACGATGCCGCCGTCGAGATCGTTTTGGACAGTGAGCAGCGCCACGGCCGGCGTAGGGATAACGCCGCAGCAGTGCGGGCGACCGCCCTCGGCCATAATGCCAGCGGTCAGAGCGCTCTCGAGCATGGTGCCCGAAAGACGCGTGTCGCGGCCAACGCAAATGTCCGGACCAAGGAACTTGGTCGCCGCACGGCCAAGGCGAAACGCGAGGTCGCACGAGAGGTCGGCGTTGGCGACGCCACGGACGCCGTCGGTGCCAAAGATGTTCTGGGGCATAGGATCGCTCCTTCCCAAGTGGGCAAAACGCACTCGCCCACCCTAGTCGAAAAAGAAAAGCGGGACCCGCCGAGCAATCGGCAGGCCCCGCTTGTACATTGTATCTCGTAAGGAGATAAAACCTTAACGCTTGGAGAACTGGGGAGCGCGGCGGGCCTTCTTGAGGCCGTACTTCTTGCGCTCGACCACGCGAGCATCGCGCGTAAGGAAACCGGCCTTCTTGAGGTCAGCACGGTAGTCGCCAGCGTTCAGAAGAGCGCGAGCGATGCCCAGGCGCAGAGCGCCGGACTGACCGGAGATGCCGCCGCCATCGCACAGAGCGATAACGTCGAACTGACCGGCGGTATCGGTCACCTTGAAGGGAGCAAGGGCGTTCTCAACGAGCTGATGACGGCCGAAATACTGCTCGGCGTCACGCTTGTTGATAGTCACCTTGCCGGTGCCGGGGACGAGACGGACGCGGGCGACGGCGTTCTTACGACGGCCGGTACCCTGGTAGACAACGGTGTTCTCAGCCATCTTTAAGCCTCCAGCTCAATCTTCGTGGGGTTCTGGGCAGCATGCGGATGCTCGGCACCAGCGTAGACCTTAAGCTTGGTCATCTGGGCACGGCCGAGGGTGGTCTTGGGCAGCATGCCGCGAACGGCGCGCTCGATGACCTTCTCCGGGTGCTTCTCCATAGCCTGGTGGAAGCTCTCAGCCTTGAGGCCGCCGTTGTAGCCGCTGTGGCGATAATAGGTCTTCGTGTCGGCCTTGTTACCGGTAAGCTGGACCTTATCGGCGTTGATGACGACAACGAAGTCGCCGCAGTCGCTGTTGGGCGTGAACTGGGGCTTGTTCTTACCGCGCAGAATCATTGCGATCTGGGTGGCAAGACGGCCCAGGACAGCACCATCGGCGTCGACGAGAACCCAGTTGCGCTGGACCTCGCCCTGCTTGGCGTAGTGAGTCGATTTCGAAATCACTTAGACTCCTCCATGTACAGTACGTGTTGTTACAGAGATTCACGGGGCTCTGCAAGTAACCCGTCTATATTACCCCGCTCGTCGCCCGAGTCAACAGGTATTTTGGCTCTGACCAGACTTTCTGCACATGTCGTCCATCGGTAATGATGTCGCGACGCTAGCGCTCGACAAATGCCTCGATATCACTCAGTAGATGCTTTGCCTCCTGACGACCCTGAATATACAGGTCGAGAAGCTTTGCCGGATCGTGCTCGACGTGACCGACCTCGACAGGCTTTTGCGGGGCAACGACCAGCGCGCGGCCCTCGCGCTCATACTTCCACAGATGCATGCGCTGGATGTTATAGCGGTCGTGGCGCGTCTCGATAGCCTCGAGCAGATAGGGGTAGTCGGCATAGCGGGCGCGTGCGGCAGGCATAAACTCGTAGGGCTTTTTCTCGTACGAGCGGTCCTGCGTGACAATGACAACCGCGCGATCGAAGCCGGCCTCCTCCAGCACGTGCTCGATGGGGACCGAATCGGCTACGCCGCCGTCGACGTATTTGTGCCCGTCGATCTCGACCGGCGGCGTCACCAGCGGCAGCGACGTCGAGGCGCGCACGGCATCGAGGTCGAGCACGGCGCTTTTGACCGGCAGGTATGCAGCGGTTCCAAAGAGCATGTCCGTCGCGACGGCGTACATCTCGATGGGGCTCGCGTCGAATGCCTCGTTATCAAAGGGATCCAAGCGGTCCTGGACATCGTTGAAGATGAAGTCGTAACCCACGATGGAGCCCGTGGACGCAAACGATGCGGCACCCATGAAGCGGTTGTCGTTGCAGAAAGTCAGGTTGATGCGGTTGGCACGGCCGATCTGGTGCGACTTGTAGTTCACGCCGTTGAGGGCGCCGGCCGATACACCGTAGACAGCCGGAATCTCGACGCCAGCCTCCATGAGGACGTCGAGCACGCCCGCGGTAAACTGCCCGCGAAAACTGCCGCCCTCCAAGACGAGCGCGACCTTGCCGGCGTTCTTTGCCTTATCTTCTGCCGTCATGTTGACCTCCTACTGTTTCGTTTTGGCCTTCTTCTACCCAGTTTTGAGATGGAGAGCGCATGGGTTTTGGAGTTGAGTAGGACGGGGCGACTGGCGGAAAGCACGTCCCGTTCTGGGGGGGCGATTCCGGGATGGACTTTCCGCCAACAACCCATCCGGAAAATGCATCCCATTCTGAGCGTAGATTCTGGGATGCAACTTCCGCTTGAGGCGTCAACGTGAGTAGTCAATTTGGGACGGGGCTATTTTAGCTGCCCTTTGACTGTCGACGAATTATTGGGGACCGGAACTAATATCGACTGGCTTATAGGGGCAGCTAAAATAGCCCCGTCCCAAATTGACTACTCCACCTTGTAGAGGCTTTGCGCGGAGAATCCGCGTATTTGCTTCGCAAATCCGCACCGGCTTCGGCCGCCTGCCGGCGTCCTCGCCCGCGGGCTAAAAACGCTTACGCGTTTTCTTTACGCCCGCGCCCTGCACAGAGTTCGGTTCTCCGCGGTATCTATATGTAATAAAAAAGCAGGTAGGTGCGTTTACCTACCTGCCTGTAGCTATTGGTGGAGGCGCGGAGAATCGAACTCCGGTCCACGAAAGCCCCCTGATTGGCATCTCCAAGCTCAGTCGCTGGTTTAGTCTCGGACGCTTTGCGCGCAGCGACACGCTCGCGGCATCCCAACCGGTTCGGTCTTAGCCCGCGCCATACCGATTACGTGCGCGGGAGCATTCCCCTAACATGGCGTCGCGCCGGTGTCGGGGAAATCACCGGGTTGACGCGCCGCTATAAACTAAGCAGCGAGAGCCATAGGCTCAAAAGAAGAGTTGTTGTCAATTCAATTTGACGGTACCCCTGTTTAACGAGGCGAGGAGACCTCGGCTTGCTTCCTCTCTCAGAGCTATCGTGTCGAAACCAGTCGCCCCCGAATGTTGGGAAAGTCTGGATGGTATCGGGCCTGCAAACACCCGATAACCGTCGACTTTTCAAGGAACACGCGGGGTAAACCCCGCTCGTGGATAGCTATCTTACCACGTTCTAAAGGCAGACAGCTGCTCTATGCACGAGCTGTGAAGACCCTAATGTGCACCATACTTCGCATTTTTGCCACTGAACGCGTCACGTATATTTTCGCCAAGCAAAATTGACCCGTCGAAAGGACCGTTATGGATACCAAGCAGCAACTCGTCAATGCCCTCGCAGGCCTGGGCTCAACCATTACCGAAGCTATGGATGTCATCGAAGGCTTTGTCCCCTGCGGACATCCCGCCCTCACGGTATCAAACGCACTCGTCGCGCTGGACGCTGACGATGATGCAGCTCTCGCCCAGCAGTTTGAGACCGTCGCGGGCTTTATCGACCACGTGAGCGAGAACCGCGGCGTGGCCGCCTACCACGGCATCGAGGTCGAGCTCGCGGGTCCCAAAGCCGATCTGCTCGCAGCAATCCGCGAGGTAGGCGCCCTTATGCAGACCGCAGGCGTCAAGAACACCCAGGTCAACGAGTGGGTCTACCGCAGTCTAGCAGCACTAAACGATTCCGACGAAAAGGCCGCCGAGAAGCTCGTCGAAGCTCCCGTCATCAAGGCAGCGCTTTTGTA
The DNA here is from genome assembly GCF_050313495.1 of Collinsella sp. SGI.178. Taxonomy (NCBI): domain Bacteria; kingdom Bacillati; phylum Actinomycetota; class Coriobacteriia; order Coriobacteriales; family Coriobacteriaceae; genus Collinsella; species Collinsella sp. SGI.178. The sequence goes on from NZ_JBNPLM010000014.1 coordinate 21,637, forward strand.
ATTAAAGGATGCGTGGCCTTCTGAGCGCCGACGTTCCGAAGGCCACGCAAACAGTTCGCGCTAACCGATAGCCGCGCCACCACGTTCGGCCAAAGCTAGAATCGGCATCATTTGGCGCGGGGTCTTTGCTGCAAGATCGGCATGTTCGAGCAGCTTGCGATTGTTGGTCACCAAGTAATCGATCTGCGCGCGCTTGCACGCGGCGAGTACCAAGTTGTCCTCGTAATCGCGATGGAGCGCTAAGTATTTGTCGGCCAGCCAAAGGTCCGATGCATCTGCACCCACGGCCGTGGCGTTTTCGGTCACGTTCCGAACAAACGCCAACGCCGCATCGCCAATTGCACGGACAGATGCCTCGTCGAGCGCTCCCCCGCCGGCAAGAACGCTACGCTTCAGCTCGTGTTGGACAACGCACAGCACGTCCTTGGCGATATGCACCGGAAAGAACAGCAACGCCCCCGTCTCCGTCGCCTGTCCAATAAACGCGCGCGGCAAGCGACTCGGTATGCTCGGCGCAAAATGAATCGACCCATACGTTGGCGTCCACCATAATCTTAAGGGGGCCTCCACTCACAGGATCATCCCCTTTTGGCGATAATGCTCATCCATGGCTTCGGAATAGATTGTGTCCCAATCGCGATCGTCGGATACGGGCGACGTAGCGATGCCCAGGTCCGCGTAAATCTGATCCACCGCCGCCCATGATGCGACAAGCGGCGAGGTGGCACCAGCGCTAGGCGGCTGGTCGTCAACGGCCGACAACACCTCTTCGCACGAACCGCCACCCTGCGCAACCTTGGCCACCACCTTTTTGATGAGCTCGGGCAGTGGCCCGCCCGAAAGCCGCAGCGCCTCCTCGGCGCGGTTCTTGACCTGGCGATCCACGCGAACGTTCACCTGCGCCATGCCGCTAGCAGCACCCACGTCGATCTCGCTCCCTTCAATTGCTAGCCTCGATAGCAACTCTATATAGAGACGCTATCAAATGGTCAAATGCAAAAGGCCTGCGTCCGGACGACACCGATGCCATCTGGGCGCATGCCAGATAACGTGGGCAAACACGTCTGCTAACGCAGGTAAGCCTTCGCGTTGCTCAGGCTGTAGGCGATCGTCGAGCCGTTGTGCAGCAGCGACGATGCCTGCGGGGCAATCGCGCCGGTAATGCCCAGTACCAAGAGCGCCGAGTTGGTGAGCATCACCTTAGAGTAGGAGCTCGTCAGACGATCAACGAGGCCCTGGCTCATACGGCGCAAGCGCACGATCGCAGCAAGATCCGTATCGGTCAAAGTGCTCGGAACCGATGATGGCGCGACGCCCTTCGATGGACGAAGCGATGCCGTGCGCCACGATGTACTCGACGGCAGCATGCCGCACGCAATGCCCTGCACGCAGGCATTCTTTACCGGAGCGCTGGCGAGCAGCTTGATGCCAGCCGTACCAAGCAGAAAACCGCCACCGACAAGCAGGGTGTTAAACGTCGGCTTCTTCATGTTGCTTCTCCCTTTTGCCGCATTGGACACGGCACGGTGCCTCAGCACCCAAGTGAATAAGTTTGCATGAGCACCCTTTTGGATAATAGTTAAGAAGGACTAGCTATTAAGGTCAAAAATGGTTAACTTTCTGGAAATCTTAGGGTGCAGACCGGCCGACTTTCGACAATCGGTCTGCCGCAACGTACATCTCCGGCATCCAAGAAAGACTCTCCCCCCCCCGTCCCAGCAAATCGAGGTCTAATACTTTTCCCGAGAAGTGAACGAGCAAAATCGGACCCCTGAAGCATCCGCATTTTTTAGTAACAAAACCGCAGGGAAAACTCGGCAAAACCGCAGGAAACAGCGTCCAAATAGTGTCGATGCTTCAGAGGTCCAAATAAGGTCGTTCACTTCTCGGGAAAAGTATTAAGCTTCGCTTTCCACAGCCCAAAAATGTGACCAAGGGACCGTCCCTGCGCCACATCCACAAAAAAATGAGGGTGCCAACGGCACCCTCATTCACCAAATTCCATTCAGCCCGACTGACCAGAACGGCTGAGTCGCCACGGAACCCGGGAGCCCCGGCAGGGCGGGCGCTTGCTCAAAATGAGTTCCCTTCAAAAACAATGGGCGCGCCAACGGCGCGCCCATTCACTCTATTTCCATTCAGCACGACTGACCAGAACGGCCGAGTCGCCACGGAACCGAGGGGCCGGGCGCAGGGCCTTGCCTCTCAATGAGTTCCGCACGAACAGGAGGCGCCAGTGGCGCCTCCGTCGTGAGTCAGGACTGTCCGAAATTGAGAGGCAAGGCCCTGCGCCCGGCCCCTCGGTTCCCGCTTACGAGAGCGAGGTTCTCAGCAACTCGTTGAAGAGCTTTGGGTTACCCTTGCCGCGACTCGCCTTCATGCACTGGCCCACCAAAAAGCCGATGACCTTCTGGTTGCCGTCACGATACTGCTGTGCCTGCTCGGCACAGTTTGCCAGCACCTCGTCCACAATCGGCTGCAGCGCGCCGGCATCGCTCACCTGACGCATACCGCGCTCGTCGACGATCTTGTTGGGGTCGTCGCCGGTCTGGGCCATGGCCTCAAAGACCTCGTGAGCCTGGTTGGAGCTGATGGCATCGGTCGCCAGCAGCTTGGCAAGCGCTGCCACCTGAGCCGGCGCGATGCCGGACTCGACGAGCGACACGCCCGCGCCCTTAAGGTAGGCGATCATCTCGTTCACCAGCAAGTTTGCAACCGTCTGGGCCTCCTTGCCAGCCATACCGGCAGCGGCGGCCTCAAAGAACTCGGCAAACTCCGGGTCACCGGCGATTTGCTCGGCATCGGCCGCCTTAATGCCAAAATCGGCCTCAAAACGGGCGCGCTTGGCATCGGGAAGCTCGGGAATCTCACCTCGGCAGCGATCGATGAACTCGTCGTCCAGATCGAACGGCGCCAAGTCGGGGTCGGGGAACAGACGATAGTCGTCGGCCGTCTCCTTCACACGCATGACCACGGTGCGCTTGCGGCTGGGCTCCCAGTGGCGGGTCTCCTGATAGATAATGCCGCCCTCCTCGAGCACCTCGGCCTGGCGGCAAATCTCGTAGGCAAGGCCGTCGTGCAGGCTCTTAAACGAGTTGAGGTTCTTAAGCTCGGTTTTGGTGCCCAGCTTGGTCTCGCCGCGGCGGCGCAGCGACACATTGCCGTCGCAGCGCATGGAGCCCTTCTCCATGGAGCAGTCCGAAATGCCCAGCGTCACAAAGATGCGACGGAGCTTTTCCATAAACAGGCGAGCCTCCTCAGGCGTACGCAAGTCGGGCTCGGTGACGAGCTCGATCAAAGGCGTGCCGCAGCGGTTGTAGTCGACGAGCGACTCGGCAGCGGCGGTAATGCGGCCCTCGGCACCGCCCACGTGCACCATCTTGGCAGCGTCCTCCTCCATGTGGATGCGCAGAATGCGGATGGGCACCGTGTAGGAACCGTCCTCGCGACGCTCGGGCATCTGCAGGTTGGACGCGTCATAGCTGGCCAGATGGCCGGCGCGCTGGTTACCCTCGCGCATGGTCGACGTCATGGACGTGGACAGGCCCTCGGCGTTGGCCGAGGCGCTCGCCAGGCTCTGGGCCTCGGCCTCGCCAAACGCGCAATCGGGGCGCTCTGCAGCGCCGCGACCAGTCACGTCCAGGTCCAGGTGACCGTACATGGCAAAGGCGACCGGACCCTGCGTGGTCTGAAAGTTCTTGGCCATATCGGGATAGAAGTAGTGCTTGCGGTAGAACATCGAGTGGCGCTGGATCTCGCAGTTGGTGGCGAGGCCGGCCTTAACGATGCTCTCGATGGCGCGCTTGTTGGGCACCGGCAGGGCGCCGGGCAGGCCCAAGCACACCGGACACACGTTGGCGTTGGGCTCGTCATCGTGGCTGAGCTTGCAGTTGCAGAACATCTTGGTATCGAGTGCGGTGAGCTCGGTATGAATCTCCAGACCGATCACGGCCTCCCAATCCTGCAGGACCTCGGAAAGCTCCTTCATTACAGCTCGCCTCCCTTCCCGGCAAAATCGGGTGCGACGGAAAGCGCGGGCGCACCCGTGGCGGCATCGGCAAAGCCGCGCTCCAGGGCGCGGGCAAACGTGAGCAGCTGACGGTCCTTAAACGCCGGACCCACCAGCTGGGCAGAAACGGGCAGCTGAGTATCCTCGCCCAAGCCCAGCGGCACCGAGATACCACCGTTGCCGCAAATGTTGAGCGAGATGGTGTACAGGTCGGAGAGGTACATCTGCGTGGGGTCGCTGATCTCGCCAAACTTAAAGGCCGTGCGCGGCGAGGCGGGCATGAGGATGGTGTCCACCTTGGCATACGCGGTGTCGTAGTCCTGCGTGATGAGCGTGCGGGCCTTTTGCGCAGCGTAGTAATACTTGTCGTACACGCCCGAGCTCAGCAGGTAGGCGCCGAGCATCTGACGGCGCTTGGCCTCGGCGCCAAAGCCGTGGGCGCGCGACAGCGAGCTCTGGTCGGACAGGTTGGCGCAGCCCTCCTCCTGATAGCCGTAGCGAATACCGTCGAAGCGGGCCAGGTTGGAGAACGCCTCGGCCGGGCCGATGACGTAGTAGGCGGCGATGGCGGCATCCAGGTGCGGCAGGTCGACCTCGACCAGCTCGGCGCCCTGGTTCTGCAGCTCCTGGGCGGCGCGCTGAACAGCGGCCTTGACCTCGGACGTCAGGCCCTCGGCCTCCATAAACGCGGGGATGATACCCACGCGCTTACCCTCGATGCTATCGTTGAGATGCTCGGTAAAGTCGACGGCGCAATCCTGGCTGGTGCAGTCGTACGGATCGTGGCCCGCGCCGGTAAGCGCGTTCATGGCCAGCGCGACATCCTCGACCGTGCGGCCGAAGGGGCCCACCTGGTCGAGCGACGAGCCAAAGGCGACCACGCCGTAACGGCTCACGGCGCCATACGTGGGCTTAAAGCCCACCACGCCGCACAGCGACGCCGGCTGGCGAATGGAGCCGCCGGTGTCCGAGCCCAGCGAGAGCGCGACCTCGCCCGCGGCGACAGCGGCAGCGGAGCCGCCCGAGGAGCCGCCGGGCACGCGCTCGGTATCCCAGGGGTTGTTGGTGCGGTGGAACGCCGAGCTCTCGGTGGAGCTGCCAAAGGCAAACTCGTCCATGTTGGCCTTGCCCATGGGCAGGCAGCCGGCATCGAGCATGCGCTGGACGCAGGTGGCGGTGTAGACGCTCTGGTAGTTCTCGAGCATGCGGGAAGCGCAGGTGGTGCGCGTGCCCACAAGGTTCATGTTGTCCTTGATGGCCAGCGGCACGCCCGCGAGCGGGGGCAGCGGCTTGCCTGCGGCACGATCGGCATCCACGCGCGCGGCGGCCTCGAGCGCAAGCTCGGGCGCCACCTGCAGGAATGCCTGGACCCCGCCCTCGCGCGCCTCGATGGCGGCAAGGGAGGCCTGGGCCACCTCGGTAGCGGTAAAGTCGCCAGCGGCAACGCCCGCGGCAATCTGGACAGCGGTAAGGGAATCGAAGCTCTGCGCCATTACTCGCTCTCCCCCTCTCCCAAAATGGACGGCACGCGGAAGTAGCGGTCGCGCGCGCTGCCGGAGTTTTCGAGCGCGACGTCGAGCGGCAGGTCGCGCTCGGGCTCGCGCAGGTCATCACCCATCACGTTGGACAGGCTTCCGATGGGATGGAACGTGGGCTCCACGTCGGGCAAGTCATATTGCAAGACGGGCTCGAGCATCTGGACGGCATCGTTCATGTAGGACGTCATCTGGGTGAGCTCGTCATCGGTCAGTGCGATCTTTGCGTACTCGGCGATACCGCGCACGTCTTTCTCGCTGAGTGCCATAGGCGCTCCCTTCCGCATAACAGTTAAACCGCTCTAGTATACAAGGCAACGCCGGCTTGGAGCAGGCGCTTTACCCAAATGCAGCGAAAACGTAACGAGGGTGGCGGTTGGCAGGCGGCGGGCCGGCGGTTCTGCAGCGAAACCGCACCGTCCATAGCGAAAACCGCCACAAAGGTGCCTGTGAACTGCGCCCTTTGTGGTGGCCGGACCCGCAGGATGGCATGACCGGGGCGCAAACCATCACAACATTCGACGTTATTCGGCAAAATCGCGATTTTCATCGAATGTTGTGATGGTTTTTACTGCTTTGCGGCACGATCCAAATGCCGGCGTCCAAACAGCAGCAGTGCCGCGGGAACCGCCGTCACGACCATACCCGCCCCGATGAGCGTCTGCTGCACGCCAAACGTCGCCGCCAGCCACGGGGCAATCGCCAGCGGCGCCACGCCGGCGAACATGTTGCCAAAGCCCATGACCGAGTTGACGCGACCGAGCTGTTCGAGCGGGGCCGTCGTTTGCACGATCGTGTTGTGGAGCGGATTGACGACGCCCCAGGCCACGCCCAGGGCAATCTGGCCGACGAGGGCTACGCCCACGTACGGCGTCCCCACATAGAGCAAACTTCCCAGGCCCACGGACAGAAGCGCCACAAGCAGCGTCTTAAGGTTGACCAGGTGCGGCGGCAAGCGGAGCGCGACCACGGCGCCCAGCACCGCGCCCACGCCGCAGGCAGACGAGAGCCAGCCCATCCACTCGACACCGACATGCAGGACATCACGGTAGAAGAATGACTCCAGTGGATCGAAGGCGCCATAGCCAAAGTTCGAAAGGAAAATAATGCAGAACAGCAGGGCGAGGACGCTGTTGGTAAAGACTGTCTTGATGCTGGTCACGAAGGTGACGCGGGTGGATTTATTGGAGTCGGAGCTTTGAATGGCAGTACTTGCCGTTGTGCTGCTATCCGCGGGAGCACTTTCGCGCGCGGCGACGCGACCTGCTTGCGGCCTAAAGCCCCAACCGGCGACGAGCGCCAGTACGGTAAAGATCATCATGAGCAAAAACACCGCGTGTGACGATGCAGCCGCCGCGACAAAGCCGCCCAGTGTGGGGCCGACGATAATGCTCACGTTGGAGAGCATGGCGATGGCGGAGTTGATGTCTTTGAGCTCGACGGGGTCGTCGGTGAGATACGCCGGATAGGACGTGGCGACGGGCTGGGCGAATCCTATCACAAAGCCCAGGAGCACCGCGCCGGCAAGGACTGTTCCGGTCGCGCCGCCAAAGGCGATAATCGCCGCGCCGGTTGCCAACGTGCCGAAGATACTCGCCCGGAAATGCCGGCACGGACCCCAAGCGTCAAGCGCCGCTCCACCCGCAAAGGATCCCAGGATCACGAAGACGTTCATAAACAGGACGGCCAGCGATGTCGCAACGACCGAGGCATCGTCTGCATAGGTGAGCGTTCCGATGACGCCGATGAAGTAGCTGGTCTGAAAGCCGGTATATATGAGGAAGCGCATTGCCACCAGGTGCTTAGCCTGCGCGGACAACGAAGGGTGAGGTTTTGAGAGAAGAGATACGAGCACGGAGACTCCTCGTTTCATACGAATACGGGCGGTGGACATTCGCCACCGTCTGTCAAATCAATCTATCCGCATGAAACATTAAGGACGCATCAGGACCCTTCTCTCCGTTTTTCGCCCGTCATGAACTACTTTGTAGATTGTAAGGCATGTCACAAAAATCTACCAAAGCAAAAACCACCACAAAGGTGCCTGGCCCCTCTGTGGTGGAAATGACGTTTGCCCAGATAAAACCTGCCAAAATGAACCTGTCCCTTTTTGGCAGGTTTTAGGCCAGGTGGTCTTGGATAAGGTCGCAGATGGCGCGGGCGTCGTTGATGTTGATGGCTCGGGTCGCAAAGCCGGCATCGAATGCCTGGCGTGCCAGGGCTTCGTTGCAGGCAAGGGCCAGCGTGTGACCGTCGACCAGGTCGAGCGAGCTCTTGCCACGCAGACGGTCGACACCGGAGCGCGCGACCACGATGTTGTCGAAATCCTCGGTCTTGTAGCCCTCGATGATCACCACGTCGACATCGTTGTAGCGCGACAGCAGCTCGCGCGCGGGCATCTCGTCCTCCTCGCGCGTGTCGGCGTACTCCGCCCAGCGCGTGGCGCAGATGAGGCCCACGTGCTTGGATCCGGCCTGGTGATGGCGCCAGGTATCCTTAGCGGGCACGTCGATATCAAAGCCGTGATGCCCGTGATGCTTGAGCGAACCCACGCGCAGGCCGCGACGGGTGAGCTCGGCGATAACCTTCTCGACGAGCGTGGTCTTGCCCGAGTTTTGGTAGCCGATAAACGCGATCGCGGGGACGGCCGGTGTCGGAGCTGCGGGCGCGACGGCGACGGGTGCGCTCGCGGGTGCGGCACCGTCAGTGGCCACGGCCTCAACAGCAGCGGCCTGACGCTCTGCGCGGTCCCACACGCCCGAGCGGCCGCCCTCCTTGTGCAGCAGGCGCACGTCGACGATCTCCATACCGCGATCAACCGCCTTGCACATGTCATAGATCGTTAGGCACGCGGCACTCGCGCCGGTCAGGGCCTCCATCTCGATACCCGTCTTGCCCGTCACGCCAGCCGTAACCAGTACGTGAAAGCCAACCTGCCCGTCCGCGCGCGCCGGTGCCCAGCCCTCGGGCACGTCCTCGGCCGGCGTCCCCGCCGGAGCGATGGGCGCAATGTCGCACTTACTCTTGGTAATAAGCAGCGGATGGCACATGGGGATGATGTCGCTCGTGCGCTTGATAGCCATAATGCCCGCCACGCGCGCGCAGGCGAGCACGTCGCCCTTTTTGGCGCGGTCTTGCAGCACCATGGTCTGCGTCTCGGGGTGCATAAGGATGGTGCCCTCGGCGATGGCGATGCGATGGGTCTCGGCCTTGTCGGACACGTCGACCATGCGTACCTCGCCCTTGGCGTCCACATGCGTCAGCTCGTCGCGACGGGCGTCGCGGGCGGGCTCGGTGGCAGCACTGGCAGACGGCTGCGCAGACCCGTCGGCGTTGCCAGCATTCGCCGCAGCCGTGGCTTTGTGGGCAGACATCGCGGCCCTGCGAGCGGCCTTGGTGGCATCGGCGTACCTGCTCTTGGCCATATGATCATCCTCCGATTTGGGACATAAATCGTTGCGTGCCCTCAATTATCGCGTGTTCCTGCGGTTTGTGGGCCACGGCATCGCGCCAAATCGAAAGTACCTGCATATCATCACCACGGCGCAGGGCGTCGCGCACCGAATACTCGGCATCGCTAAACAGGCACGGACGCACGTTGCCATCGGCCGTCAGGCGCAGACGGTTGCAATTCGCACAAAAATGATTGGACATGGCGCTAATGAAGCCGACCGTTCCCGCCGCGCCCGGAAAGTGCCAATAGCGCGCGGGGCCCGCGCCGGCAGGAGCGTCGTTGATGTCGAGCGGCTCGAGCTCGCCCAGTCCCGCCGCGGCGGCCCCGACATTGATGCGTGCCCGCAGCTCGTCGCTCGGTACGGTATCGCTCGCGTCCCACAGCTCGGGATTGAGCGCGGGCGCATGCGGGTCCACAGCGCAATGCGAGCTCGTGTGCTCGTCGCCGATGGGCATATATTCGATAAAGCGCAGGTGGATGGGACGGTCGAGCGTGAGCCGCGCGAGGGCCGCCACATCCTGGTTGAGCCGGCGCACAACAACGCAGTTGACCTTAACGGGCTCAAAGCCCCAAGCCAGCGCCGCGTCGATGCCGGCCATGGTCTGCTCGAGCCGACCCAGGCGCGTGATCTTTCCAAAGAGCGTAGGGTCGAGCGTGTCGAGCGAGATGTTGACGCGGTTAAGCCCGGCATCTTTGAGCTGCGGCGCCAGCTTGGGCAGCAGGGCGCCGTTGGTGGTGAGCGAGATGTCCTCGATCTGAGGGATCGCGCGGATGTCGCGAATAAGCGGAATAATACGGCGGCTGACCAGCGGCTCGCCGCCCGTCAGGCGCACGCGGCGAATGCCCTCCCCCGCCATCAAGCGCACAAAGCGGGCGATTTCCTCGGCGCTGAGTAACTCGTCGTGTGCACGGGGCGCCACGCCATCGGCCGGCATGCAATAGATGCAGCGGAAATTGCACTTGTCGGTAACGGCGATGCGCAGGTAGTTGATATCGCGGCCAAAACCGTCATGCTGCACGTGCCCGTCCACGCAGCCCTCCCCTCACGCGGCGTTTTATTCTTCGAAAAACATAATACCCCCACGAGAGAATCATGCCGACACCCGTACGACAGGACAGGTCGCTTTGAGCAAGACCGGCTTCCCAAGCCCATCCTCAACACGCAAACCTTGACGCTACAATCGTTGTAGGGTTTTCACTACACTGGTACGGAAACAGACCCAGCCAGAAAGCCCCACCTATGGAACACGACCTCACACGCGGCAATGTCCTTAAGACCATCGCGGTCTTTGCCCTGCCCTATATGCTCTCGTACTTTTTGCAGATGCTCTACGGCATGGCCGACCTGTACATGATGGGGCAGTTTAGCGGTGCCGCCGGCATCACCGCCGTGGGCAATGGCGCACAGACGCTCTATATCATTACCGTGACGCTCGTGGGTCTGGCCATGGGAACGACGGTTATCGTCGGCCACGCCGTGGGCTCGCGCCGCTTCGATCGCGCCGAGACCGTCATCGGCAACACCATCACGCTGTTTATGGGTGTCTCGGTAGTGCTGGCAGCCATCCTGCTCGCACTGTGCCCGCAGATCGTGGCACTTATTGGCACGCCAGCCGAGGCAGTCGAAGGAACCGCCGCCTACCTGCGCATCTGCTTTGTCGGCATTCCGTTTATCGCCGCATACAACATCCTCTCGGCCATCTTTCGCGGGCTGGGCGATTCGCGCTCGCCCATGTACGTGATCGGCGTGGCGTGCATCATCAACATCGCGCTCGATTTTCTGTTTATCGGCCACTTGGGGCTCGGCCCCGTGGGTGCGGCACTCGGCACGGTAACCGCCCAGACGGCAAGCGTTGCCCTCGCGCTCGTGTGGCTTAAGAGCCGCCGCACGAACATCCATGTTAAGCGCAGCGACCTGCGCCCCCAGCCCGAGGTGCTCGGCAGCATCCTTAAGATCGGCGTGCCCGTGGCCGTGCAGGACGGCTGCATCCAGGTGGCGTTTATGTTTATCACCGTCATCGCCAACCACCGAGGGCTCGTCGACGCCGCCGCCGTGGGCCTGGTCGAAAAGATGATCAGCTTTTTGTTCATTGTACCGAGTTCCATGGGCGCCACCGTCAGCGCACTCACGGCGCAAAACGCCGGCGCGGGCAAGGGCGACCGTGCGCGTCAGGTGCTCAAAGACGCCATGACCATCTCGGTGGTGTACGGCTGCCTGATCACGGTGCTGATGTGGCTGGTGGCGACGGCGTTTATTGGCTTTTTTGCCAAGGACGCTGCAGTAGTCGCTGCCGGCACCGGCTATATGCGCAGCTACATTTTCGATGCAATCTTTGCCGGCATCCACATTTGCTTTAGCGGCTTTTTCGCTGCATATGGTAAGAGCTACATCGGCTTTGCGCACAACGTGCTGGCCGTGGCACTCATTCGCGTGCCGGGCGCGTGGCTGCTGTCGAACGCCTATTCCGACACGCTGTTTCCCATGGGCATCGCCTCGCCGTGCGGGTCGATTCTGTCGGCAGTCATCTGTGTTGTCGCGTTTACCGTGCTCAACCGGCGCGGGGCTTTTGACAAGTTAGCAGCGTAGCGGGGCAACGCGAAATCGCCCTCATTGACGACATCATCAGCGACGACCCCGCGACCTACGTGACGCAGATCACGATGCCGGTTTCCCCAACAAAGTAAGAACCGCCCGGAAGGCATCGCGCTTTCGGGCGGTTCTTCAATTTGACTATTGATGCCTTAAGCCTGGGGCACCTCACCGGTAGCCAAGATCTGCTCGAGTGCGTCCTCGTCCAGCACGGGCACACCCAGCTGCTCGGCCTTGGTAAGCTTGGAACCCGCTTTGGGGCCGGCGACCAGATAGCTCGTCTTCTTTGACACGCTGCCCGAAACCTTGGCGCCGAGCACCTTGAGCGCCGCGCCCGCCTCGTCGCGCGTGCGGTTGACGAGCGTGCCGGTGAGCACGAAGGTCAGACCCGCGAGTGGCTGTGCGTCGGCGAGCTCGCCTGCCACGCCAGCGTCGGCTGCGGCCTGCGCGTGCGCGGCGCCCAAGTCGACCTCGAGCGACAGGCCCGCCTGGCGCAGGCGCTCCAGCACGGCCAGGTTCTCGGGCACGGCCAGAAACTGCTTGACGCTCGCCGCAATCTTGGGGCCGATGCCCTCGCACTCGGCAATATCCTCTTCGCTCGCCAAGATAAGCTTGTCAATCGACAGGAATCGCTCGGCGATGACCTCGCCCACGCTCTTGCCCACGTGACGGATGCCCAGGGCAAACAGCACGCGACCGAGCGGCTGACTCTTGGACTTGTTGAGCTCGGCGATGATTTTCTCGGCCGTCTTGAGGCCTACCGGAATGGGGTCGCCCTTCTTAACGCCCTTTTTGCTGTTGGAGCTGGCATAGGTGCGCCCCGTGTCCAGGCCTGCGATGTCATCGACCGTGAGCTGGTAGAAGTCTGCGACGTCGTGAATCAGGCCGGCGGCGATCATCTTGTCGACGATCTCGTCGCCTAGGCCATCGACGTCCATGCAGCCGCGGCTCACCCAGTGGAGCAGGCGCTCCTTGAGCTGTGCGGGGCAGTCGATGGACACGCAGCGGTAAGCCACCTCGCCATCCTCGTGGACCACGGGGCTGCCGCACACGGGGCAGACCTCGGGCATATGCCAGTCGACCGAATCGGCCGGACGCTTGTCGAGCACCGGGCCCACGACCTCCGGGATCACGTCACCCGCCTTGTGCACGATGATGGTATCGCCCTCGCGCACGTTTTTGCGGCGGATCTCGTCGATGTTGTGCAGCGTGGCGCGCGCGATGGTGGAGCCGGCAACCGTCACCGGGTCGAACTCGGCGACCGGCGTGAGCACACCGGTGCGGCCCACCTGGATGCGAATTTCGCGCAGGATGGTCTGCTTTTCCTCGGGCGGGAACTTAAAGGCAATGGCCCAGCGTGGTGCGCGAGCGGTAAAGCCCAGGTCGAGCTGCTGCTGGAAGCTGTCAACCTTTACGACCACGCCGTCGATGTCGTAATCCAGGTCGCCGCGGTGCTCGAGCGCCTGGGCACAGAACTCGTGGACCTCGGCCGGCGTGGCACAACGAGCCACGTTGGGGTTGACGCTAAAGCCGGCGCTACGCAACCAGTCCAGAAACTCGCGCTGGCTGTGGACGTGCAGCGGGTCGGTATCGGCGATGGCATAGATAAAGGTGGCCAGATCGCGGCGCGCCGTGACCTTGGGATCCTTCTGACGCAAGGATCCGGCAGCGGCGTTGCGCGGGTTGGCGAAGGGGTCGCGGCCCTCGGCATCGGCCTCTTCATTCAGGCGAACAAAGCTGCCCTTGGGCATATAGACCTCGCCGCGTACCTCGATGGTGCGCTCGCGGTCGGCGCCCATATGAGCGAGCGCCGGCTCGGATAGGTGCATGGGCACATCCTTGATGGTACGGACATTGAGCGACACGTCCTCGCCCGTGGTGCCGTCGCCGCGCGTGGCGGCGCGCACGAAAGTGCCGTTTTGATAGGTAAGCGCGACGCCCAGGCCGTCGATCTTGAGCTCGCAGGTATAGGTGACGCTACCGGCGCCGAGCGCATCCTCGGTGCGTTGGAGCCACGCGTCGAGTTCGTCCAGATCCATGGCATCGTCCATGGAATACATGCGCGCCATGTGCTTGACCGGCGTAAACTGCTCGCTCACGTAGCCGCCCACGCGCTGGGTATAGCTGTCGGGCGTCACCAGGTCAGGGTAGGTAGCCTCGATTTCCTGCAGCTCAACGAGCATTTTGTCAAAGGCAGCGTCCGTGATCTCGGGCGCATCGAGCATGTAGTAGCGGTAAGCATGGTAGTCGAGCTCGTGGCGCAACTCAGCCGCGCGCGCTGCCGCCTGGGCACGGGTATCGGCCGGCGCAGCGGTATCCGTGCTCGCTGGCGTTTCGGTATCGATGTCCACGCCGTCACCAAACAGGCTCGATTGCTCCATAGCGGCACTCCTTCGCTCGATTTCAAACGGATACAAGAGTACCACCGGTCGCGATGGGGCCGAATAGCGGTCTCAAACCGCACCGAATTGGCAGCGACCGGACCAGGGTTGGACAGTTAGTTCAGATTTGTATAATTACGCGCGCCGAATCGAGCTGAAATATCGGCTTTTCGCCCCAATCAATCGTTCTGAACGGCAAATTAGGTTTGCTTCCGTCTTCGAGACACCCATCTCGGCCCGTCTTTCATTTCAAAACCGCTCAAAACACGCCTCAGACCGCACCCGTTTTATACAAATCTGAACTAACTGTCCAAGCCCTTCCGAACCATGCCCTTGCCATTTCTAAATGATCCGTTTTCCTCCGTCCCCAACGGATCAATAAGAGAAGAGGGGCTGTCCCGCGCTGGCGGAACAGCCCCTCTGGCTTCGATATGTGCGATACAGCTCGTTAGAAACCCTGACCGTAGCCTTGCCCCTGACCCTGTTGGCCCAGCAGTTCTTCCAGGTACTGGCGCAGTTGCTCGTCGGTAATGCCGCCGTTGCCGGTGTCGGTCGCGCTGTCGTTCTGCTGCTGGTTCTGCAGCTCCTCATCAGAACCCAGCTCGACCGTGACCTTCTTCTCTTCCTTGCCGCGCACGAGCGTAATCTCGACCTTCTCGCCCACCTCGTGGCTGCGCAGCGCGATAATCAGGCCATCGGCGCTCGTAATCTCATCGTCACCCAGCTTGGTGATGACATCGCCCTCTTGGATGCCAGCCTTGGCGGCAGGACCGTCCTCGACGACACTTGCCACATACGCGCCGCTATCGGTGCCGAGATTGTTAGTGCGGGCGTTGAGCGCGTTGACGCTCGAAAGCGTGGCGCCCAGGTACGGGTGAACCGGCGTCTTGCCATCGATAATCTGGTCGGCGATGTTCTTGGCATAGTTGACCGGAATGGCAAAGCCCACGCCCGAGCTGGAGCCCGAGTAGCTCTCGATAAGAGAGTTAATACCCACGAGTTCGCCATTGTCGTTAACGAGCGCGCCGCCGGAGTTGCCCGGGTTGATGGCGGCATCGGTCTGGATCATGTTGGCGTAGATGGTGTTGCCGCTGGTAGAACTCATGGCCGTGGAGCGATACAGCGCCGACACAATGCCCGTGGAGACAGATTGCTCGTTGCCGAACGGCGAGCCGATCGCCATGACCCACTCGCCCACGTTGAGCTTGGAGGAATCACCAATCTCGATCGGCGTGAGCTTGGAGGCGTCAGCATCCTTGAGCTTGATGACGGCCAGGTCGCTCGAGGCGTCGTTGCCCACGAACTCGGCCTCGTAGGTGGTACCGTCGTCCATGGTAACCACGTACTGGTCATAGCCATCGACCACATGGTTGTTGGTGAGGATGTGGCCCTCGGTATCGAGCACCACGCCCGAACCGACGCTGCCCGAACCATCCGACTCGTCGGCAGACTGCGAAAGCGAGCCATTCTGGCTACCGCTCGAAGTGGCGGTGATGGAAACGACGGAGGGCAGGGCCTTGGCAGAAACGGCCTCGGCAAGCGTGGTGTCCTCGGAGTCGATCGTAATCTTTTGCGTCGATGAACCCGAAGCACCCGCCGTCACGACATTCTTTCCGCCGCCAATGTTGAGCGTGCCACTCATAATGAGCGCGATGACCAGCAGGGCGCCGCAGGCGCAGCCGGCGAGCGCCGTAATAAAGATCGGCAGCTTTTTGGTCTTGGTCTTGACCACCGTGTGCTTGTTTACAACCTGCTGACCGCCCAGCGGCTGGCCGGTCTGTGTGTCGTAGGCCTGTACGTAGGGAATGTTGCCGTCGGCAGGCGTCGACTCCACCTGCACGCGCGGCTGCTGCTGGGTCTCCCCGGCGTTGCCCGCATCCTGGGGACGCTGGGAATCGTTCTCGCTCATGACTGCGATCCTTTCGTCTAATAACCAAAGGCCCGCCAAACATGTGGCGGGCCATCATTGTTCACGTTGAGTTGTACCCCAATATGCGGGCGAACGTGTATGAGAACGCAATCTTTAAGGAATGCTTAAGTTCTGCTGCAAACTCGAAAGGGATCCACGCATGCGGCAAAACCACCACGAAGGCGCCTGCCCCCCTTTGCGGTGAAAAGCTAGTCCTTAAACAGATAGCCCACGCCGCGGACGGTGGTAATGTGCGCCGCGATCTGCGGGCCCACCTTAGAGCGGATGCGTCGAATGTGCACGTCGACGGTGCGCGTGCCGCCGCAGTAGTCAAAACCCCACACGCGGTGCAACAGCACCTCGCGGCTGTAGGCGCGGTTGGGGTGCGTCGCCAAAAAGCTCAGCAGCGAGTACTCCATCAGCGTCAGGTCGATGGGCTCGTCGTCGAGTGTCACCTGGTAGGTAGCCAGGTTAATCTCGAGGTTATCGATGTTGAGCACATCGTCGGCGGTGATGGTCTCCTCCTCGCCCATCAGGCGCTGCGCACGAGCCTTAAGCTCGTTGGGTGTCGCCGTGGGGCATACAAAGTCGGCATGCGCGTGATTGGGCAGGCGCAGGGTGCCGAGCGCCTCGTCGTCGACGATCACCAGCATGGGAACGCCGCCGCGGTCGTCGAGCCATTTGGCAATCTGATCGATGCGGTCGCTGCGGATGCCATCGGAATCGAGGATCAGCAGGTCAAAGTCGTGCGCCGCAGTCGGCGAATCGGGGGTTGCCAGGCTCACCTCGACACCCAGGGTGGTCGTCAAGCTGCGGGCAAACTCGTGGAAGCGCGTCGTGCGCGCCATGAACAGGGCACTCTTTTCGGACATATCGACCTCCAAGGAAATGAGCTCAATCGTACTGGAACGAACCAGCGCGATTAGGAGTTCGCCAGATAATGCTTGATCTCCCACTCGGTAATCGTGGACTCAAACTTATGCCACTCGTCGCGCTTCTTTTTGAGGAAGAAGCTGTGGATGTGCTCGCCGAGGGCATCCTTCATAAACTGCGAGTCCTCAAACACGTCGAGCGCCTCTTTGAGCGAGCGCGGCAGCGGCGTATAGCCGGCCTCGACCATCTGACGGTCGGTAAGCTTGAGCGTCTCGGCCGTTGCCTCGGGCGGGAGTTCCAGCTTGCGCTCGATGCCGTCCAGACCAGCCGCCAGCGTGACGGCGTTGACCAGGTACGGATTGGCCATGGGATCGGGGCTGCGAAGCTCGATGCGCGTGGACAGCTGCTTGCCGGGCTTGTAGACCGGGATGCGGACCATGCTCGCGCGGTTGCGCAGGCCCCACGTAGCGTACTGTGGCACGGAGTCGCCGCCCGTGGTGATGCGCTTGTACGAGTTGACCGTGGGGTTGGTGATGGCGCTGATCTCGCGCGCGTGTGCCAGAATGCCGGCCATATAGTGCTTGGCGATATCGGAGAGGTGGTACTTCTCGTCGTCCTCGCCCCAAAAGACGTTGTTGCCGTCGTGGTCGAACAGCGACTGATGCAAAAACATGGCGCTGCCGTCCTCGCCCGCCAGCGGCTTGGGCATAAAGGAGGCGTGGCAACCGCTCTCGTAGGCCTGCTGCTTAATGATGAGTTTGGCCGTGGTGATGGCGTCGGACATGCTCAGGGCCTCGGCGTGACGCAAGCTAATGCCGTGCTGCGAGCGGCCGGCGGCGTGGAAGGTGTACTCCACGGGCACGGACATCTTCTCGAGCGTGAGCACCGTATTGCGGCGCAGGTCGCGAGCGGCATCGCTCACCGAAAGGTCGAAGTAGCCCACGTTGTCGAGCGGCTCGGGGGTGTGCTCGTCGGGGAAGTAGTAATACTCCAGCTCGGCACCCACGTTGAGCAGGTAGCCGGCCTTCTCGGCCTTATAAAACATGCGGCGCAGGGCGTCGCGCGGGTCGCCGGCAAACGGCTTGCGATCGGGAGTGCACACATCGCAGAACACGCGGGCGACGCCGTTATGGCTCGGGCGCCACGGCAGGATCTGGAAGGTCGAGGCGTCAGGGAACGCGAGCATGTCGGCTTCCTCGGGCGTGGCAAAGCCCTCGATGGCGGAGCCGTCAAAGCCAATACCCTCCTCAAAAGCGACCTCGAGGTCTTCGGGGCTAATGGCAAAGTTCTTGAGGCGGCCGAGAATGTCGACAAACCACAGACGCACAAAGCGGATGTCACGCTGCTCTACGGAACGGAGTACGTAATCGATGTTCTGCTGGTTCATGTCGCTCCCCTTTCTTTCGGGCGGGTTTCGACTGGTCTATATCGCAGATACTATCGCAGAAAAATGTTTCCGCAGGGTTAAAGCGTATCAAGCGCCCAAAAAACGTGCGCGAACAGGCAGTTACGAACGAGCGGCTAGCGCGAGGTCGAAGCGCGGTGTTCGATGTGGCCGGGAACCTCGATGCGTTTAGGCGCCAGCTTTGCGGCATCGCCCACGGTGGTGGTAACAACGTCGATACGCTCGGAGAGGCGATCGACCACGCGCTCGGCGATGGTGAGGGTGTCCTGCGCGGCCGTGGTGACTCCGCCAAAGAGCACATGGTTCCAGGGACAGTCGTCAAACGTCGCGATCTTGAGCCCCGCCGGCAGCGAGGGACCAAGCTGAGCCAGCGCCTCGGTCAGGCTCAGGAAAACCAGGCCGTTGACGGCAATGAGGCCGAGCTCTTTTCCTGCATAGCCGCGGATGGTCTCGTCTAGGCGGCCGACGCCCGTGGCGCCGCCATCGGCCAAGGTGATAACCTCGCCGGCAAGGCCGCGGCGCGAAAGCTCGTCGGTAAAGGCCTCGTCGCGCTCGCGACGGACGGGGCTGTCGTCGCTTGCTTCGGTGAGCAGGCACAGGCACTCGCTGCCCGCAGCAGCCAAGGCGTCTACCAAGCCGGCGACCAGCTCACGGTTGTTAGATGTCACCAGATCGACACCGCCGTCGGCAACGTCGCGGTCGAGCAGCACAACGGGCAGGCGTCCCGCTGCCGCGACGATCGCCTCGTCGTTACCACCGCAGGTATTGACGACCAGGCCGTCCACGCCAGCGTCGATAAGCCTGGTGAGCGACTCGGCCTCCTTGGCGGGATCGTTGCCGCTAATGGCTGTCATGAGCGAGTAGCCGCGCGCGGCGGCGCTGGCGGAAAGGCCCTCGAGCATGGCGCTAGAGAACGGGTTGGCGATGTCGGCCAAGATCACGCCGATGAGGTTGGTACGCGAGCTGCGCAGATTGCGCGCGGCGGCACGTGGGCGATAGCCGGTGCGCTCGATAACCTCCGCAATGCGAGCACGGGTTTCCTCGGTCATTTGCCCGGGGCGGTTATTGAGATAGCGCGAGACCGTGGCCGGGCTCACACCCGCCTCGACGGCAATGTCCTTGATTCTCATCTGCGCCATAGCGCACCCCGTTTCCCCATTGTCGGCAGTCTGAGCCATTTTAGGCATTTTTTAAAATTCTCGGTTGCAAAACGCTGTAGGTGAGCAGCATCGTTTTTGCGTCTCGAGCAGATGCGATAATGGGCTAGATAGCCGAGTCTTTGGACAGCTCAAAATAATCGGGATGTAAGGCGATAACCGGACCTTGCTCTTCGGGCATCAGGTGCAGGTGTGTCTCGGCCAGATAGCTCGCCGCGTCGGTATCGCCCCTCTTAATGGCCTCGAGAATCCGGCGATGCTGCCGACGAATCGGCTCCCAATCTAGATCCTGCGACACCATACGCAACCAGTTGTATCGCTCAAAATGCGTATTGACGCTCTTCATCCAATCCCACAACATGTGACGGCCGGCAATCTCAAAACACGTCTCATGGAACAGATTGTCCAGGTCAAAGAAACGACGCGTTTCGCCATGGTCGAGCGACTCGGACTCGGCAAGAATCTGATCGAGCCGATGCTTTTGCTCGGGTGTGGCGACCGAGCAGCATTTAATGAGTACGCTTCGCTCGAGTTTCTCGCGCAAGAAACAGGCGTTCTCGGCGCGCTCCATGCTGATCTTAGAGACGTAGGTGCCGCTTTTGGGACGCGTTTCCACCAGCTCCTGCTCACGCAGGCGCACAAAGGACTCGCGAATGGGCGTACGCCCGATTCCCGTCTCCTTTTCCAGACCAATCGCCGAAAGGCGCGTGCCGGGCTTGAGCTCGGCATAGATGATCTTGGAGCGCAGTGCGTTGTATGCCTGATCTTGCAAGCTTTGATTATGCTGGTGCTGTTCCATAAAGCCCTCGGATAAACCCTCGGTTAGTCGAATACCACCATGCAATACTATCGCATCGACACGCCCCAGCTCCCAATCAGTCTTTTTGGGACGGGGCTCTTTTAGCTACCCTAGCCCGCAGATCGGCCCCTTGCCACAAAAGTGGCCCATCTACTACGTTAACACGGATAGCCTCGGCCATACCAAAAACCGTGAAAACAAAACCGCAGGTAGGCAGCTTGTCGATTTTCGAAAAAGCCGACTATGGTTGACCTCTGCGGCTTAAACGTAGTAGATAGGCCCTTTTCGTGGCGCAGCACTACTGCACCCCAAATTGACACCCCGAGCCTGTTATAAGTTGCTGCGAAATACGGACGGTTGATGATCAAGGCACGCTATGCGGGTTGCTATAGCTCGAACGTCCCACGTCCGATGCACCAAAGCATTTGCGACAGCTTCGCGAAACGCCTCGAGAGGAATTCGATCGGTTTGGACGCGCTCCATCCCTTCGATACGCTCATAACGGTAGTAGCGTGCAAACATAGCCACCGCCCTGTCCACCTGCTCAATTGCGGATACATTTGTCGCCGCCTCGCGATCCAAGATCACATCCTCGGTATCACCAAAACGGACGCAGTCGATGCCCGGAAAATCATTCTTATCCGCCAAAATCGCCGCAGCGTTGGTATAGCCATCTTTGCCGAGCAAGCGAAGCGTGCGCATAATATCCGGCGTTAGCTCAGAAATGCCGAGATGTTCAACACACTTATGCTCGAGCGTGTGAAAACCCAAGTCCTGGCGAGCCGACGTGAGCGCGTCGAACGTTACGTTGCTGCCTTCGAGCGTCAGCCTGCCATACTCAAACCGGTCGACCTCCACCGTTGCCGAATCGTTTCGCCTGTAGGCCTTCAAGATATAAGACGAAAACCGTTTGCGTACTGATTTATCCGAGACGCAAACGGTTTTCGTCTTGATTTGCGTACGGAATTAAGATGCATAATTTCGCTTTCGTATGGCTCAATACCGGACGCAGACTGTTTTCGTCTGTCAATACGTCTGCAATCCAAACGAAAAGAGCCCCGAGCTCGTATGAACTCGGGGCTCTTGGTGCCGCACATCTATGAGAGGATAAATTCGATGCGTACGGGCGCTACTCCATGAAGCCGCCCTGGGATGGCGGCAACCTCGTCGTTACCCGTCTGATGGGTGTGTTCAAGGCGTCCGTTCCCCTTTTTATCGACGTAACGAGCAAAAAAGCTCGTCGAGGAGACCATCCACACGCACCACGGTGCGGCCGACGCCATCGAGGCGCACAACCCCACTGCCGCTCACGATGCGATGTATCTGCACCTGGCCTACAACCGCAACATGATTGTGGAAGGCACACAGACAAAAGGCATTTAAGGCTCGGCAATGATCTTTCTTTGATAAAACGCAAGCGGCGGCCGCCCAAACACGGGACGGCCGTCGCTTGCGTTTTATCAAATGGTGCAATGGGGTCAGGTTCACATGCACCAAGTTGGTGCAAAGTAACCTGTCCCCATGAAACAAGGGGTTGACTAGAGCTCGCAGGCGACCTTGTAGCCATCGCCGATGGCGTCGCGAATGTTGCCGCACTTGTTGGCGTCGCCCAGCACGTGAGTGGTAACACCGGCTGCCGCCAGGTCGTCGGCCAGCTTGGTGTTAGGACGATAGCCCATGGCAAGCACCAGCGTATCGGCACCGGCAATGGTGTGGACCTCGCCATCCTTCTCGTAGCTGATAGTGTCCTCGGTAATCTCGGTCACCTTGGCCTCGGTCAGCACGTGAACGCCCTTTGAGAGCATGCGCGTGATGAGCACCGCGCGGCCGGCGCCACCCTCGTTGGCGGCGAGCGTCTTGGTCATCTCGATGACGGTGACATCGCGGTTGGCCGGCGACAGGTCGTTGACCAACGGGGCCAGGTAATCGGCCGTCTCGCAGCCAACGGTGCCGCCACCCACGATGACGATCTTCTTGCCCGGGAAAGCCTTGCCGCCCAACAGGTCGTCAGCCGTCATAACCTGCTTAAAGCCCTGCATAAAGGACGGGACGATGGGTTCGGCGCCATAGGCCAGGACGACCTCGTAGCCGGCGTAGTCACGCTGAATGTCCTCGGCAGTAAGCTCGGTGCCAAAGACGCACTTTACGCCGGCCTCGGCCAGGCGACGGTACTGATACTTGATTACGCGGGTGAGTTCCTGCTTTGCCGGCGGAACGGCCGCGATGCGCATCTCGCCGCCCGGCTCGTCCTGCTTATCCACGAGCACCACGTTATGACCGCGCTTGGCGGCAATGTAGGCTGCCTCCATGCCCGCGGGACCGGCGCCCACAACCAGTACGTTCTTGGCCTCGGCGGCGGGCTCGTAGCCAGCCTCGTCGCGCTCCACGTCCGGGTTGACGGTGCAGGAGATGCGCTTGCCAAACATAATGCCGTTCAGGCAACGCAGGCAACCGATGCAGGGACGAATCTCGTCGGCGTTGCCAGCGGCTGCCTTGTTACAGAACTCGGCATCGCACAGATTGGCGCGGCCCATCATACAGATGTCGGCAGCGCCGTCCTCGATCAGCTCCTCGGCGATCCAGGCCTCGTTAATGCGTCCGACGGTGGCGACGGGAATGTTGACGTGCTTTTTGATCTCGCGCGAGCAGGCGGCATGCGAGGCCTGCTGCGTACCGGCGGCGGGAATCGCGGAGCCGCGCTTGATGGTGGTACCGCCCGACACGTGAATCATGTCGACGCCGGCCTTTTCCAGGCGACGCGAGACGTAGATCATGTCGTTGAGGGTCAGGCCGCCATCGGTGTACTCATCGCCCGAGATGCGGACGTCGATGATAAAGTCCTTGCCGCAGCGCTCGCGAATCTCGGCGATGACCTCGAGCAAGAAGCGCATACGGGCGTCGAGCGAGCCGCCGTACTCGTCGGTACGCTTATTGTAGAGCGGAGTCAAAAAGCCGCCGAGCATGCCGTGGGCATGCGCCGCGTGGACCTCGACGCCATCGACACCGGCCTTCTTCATACGTACGGCAGCGTCGCCAAACTGATGCGTGAGCTCGTGAATCTCATCGACCGTGATAGGACGCGGTGCCTCGCGGGCATAGGACGGGCCCACAAAGGACGGAGCGATCAGGCGCGGCGTGCCCGGAATGTTAAAGGCCATGTAGGCGGGGTGGAAGAGCTGCGGCATGATCTTGCAGCCATACTCGTGGACGGCCGCGGCGAGCTTTTCCCAGCCGGGGATAAACGTGTCGTCGTAGCAGCACATGTCACCCGGTAGATAGGTATAGGTAGGCTCAACCGTCACGACCTCGGTAATGATGAGGCCCACGCCGCCCTTGGCACGGGCACGGTAATGATCGACCAAGTCGTCGGTCACATAGCCGTGATCAGCTAGGTTGGTAGATACCGGCGGCATAAAGACGCGGTTCTTGACCTCGGTCGTACCGACCTTGATCGGGCTAAAGAGCATCGGGTAGGCACAGGACTCCATACAGGCTTCCTTTCGTTTAAGCCGCTCGGCGGCAGTTGCTAACACACCTATCGTATCAGCAACTGCCGTATCTGCAGCCATACATGCCCAAGCGCCGTTCGGCTAATGAATACCGCGGCCCAAGTCTTCGGCGATTTTGTCCACGCCCTTAAGTGCGGCACACGTCTTTTTGTTGGAGCAATGCCCCGTGCAAACGCCACCCTGAGAACAGTCGGCGCAGGTGCCCTTGCGGTAGATGCGCACGCATACCGCGACAAACGCAATACCGATAACAGCCAGCACAACAATATCGATAGGTGCCATAGCAAGCCTCCTCTAGTTAACCGTCACTTACTTTACTCCATTTCCACCTGCCAAAAAGGGACAGGTTTATTTTGGTCGGTTTTATCTGCGGAAACGCCACATCTTACTTCTGGAGCAAAGCAATCTGTCCCCCACCACCAAAAAGCCCGAGTTTCGCTGAGACACCCGGGCTCGTGGAAAGGGGCTAATCCTTATTCGGACTTAAGCGGAAACTGCGGCGGAAGCAGTGTTGGTCTCGTCCTCGTCGGTCCATGCATGCGCAGGGATAGGGCGAAAGATCTGGAAGAGCATCGCAACCAGCAGAACGATGGCCACAATCGTCCAGATACCAAACTGTCCCAACACAAACAGGTTGTAGAACTGGTTGATGAACAGGCCGATCACCCAAGCGAAGGCGCACTCGTAACCGATGGCAATCGCGGTCCACTTGCCGGAGTCCATCTGGTTGCGGATAGTACCCATGGCGGCAAAACACGGAGCGCACAGCAGGTTGAACGCGCCAAAGGCAACGCAAGCGCCCATGGTGGGGAACATACCGGCAAACGCAGTCCACAGGCTCGGGTCGGTCTCGGCGGCATCAGCCACGGACAGCAGCGAGCCGGCGGTGGCGACGACGTTCTCCTTAGCCACAAGGCCAGAGACAGTCAGCGCAGTTGCCTGCCAGGTGCTAAAGCCGAGCGGAGCGAAGATCCAAGCGACCAGGTTACCGAGCATGGCAAGCACGGAGTAGTCCATGAACTCCTCGGGGATGCCGTCCATTGCAGGCAGGAAGCCAAAGGAACCGTTGTAGCTTCCAAAGTTGGAGAGGAACCAAACAACGACGGTGGATGCGAAGATGACCGTGCCGGCCTTCTTGATAAAGGCCCAGCAGCGCTCCCACACGTGCAGTGCCCAAGAGCGGATCGCCGGGAAGTGGTAGGCAGGAAGCTCCATAACGAACGGCGTCGGGCGACCGGCGAAGAGCTTGGTCTTCTTGAGCATAAGGCCCGAGGCGATGACGGCGAAGACGCCCAGGAAGTAGAAGAGCGGGCTGATCCACGGCGCGGTGGTGGAAGAATCACCGATGATAGAACCCATGAGCAGGGCGATGATCGGCAGCTTAGCGCCACAGGGAATAAACGTGGTGGTCATGACCGTCATGCGGCGGTCCTTCTCGTTCTCGATGGTCTTGGTGGCCATGACGCCGGGGACGCCACAGCCCGAGGACACGAGCATGGGGATAAAGGACTTACCGGACAGGCCAAAGCGGCGGAACACGCGGTCCATGATAAAGGCGACGCGGGCCATATAGCCGCAGTCCTCCAGGAAGGACAGCATGACGAACAGCAGGAACATCTGCGGCACAAAGCCAAAGATGGCGCCCAAACCGCCGACGATGCCGTCACAAACCAGCGAATCGACCAGGCCGCCGTCTTCGGTGCCACCCGCCACAAGGGCATCGTGCACCACGGTGGTGATACCCGGGACATAGGGGCCGTACTGCGCCGGGTCAACCGAGTCGGCATCGTCGCCCGCAGCCTCGACGGCTGCATCGTAGGCGTCGCGGCCCTGACCGAGCACATACCAACCGTCGGTACCAAAGAGCTGGTCGTTGGTGAAGTCGGTCACCGTGCCGCCTAAGGTGGAAACGGCGATGTAGTACACGCAGAACATGATGACCACAAAGATCGGCAGGCCCAGGATACGGTTGGTAACCACACGGTCGATCTTCTCGGAGGTGCTCATCTTGGCCGGAGCCTTGGTGAGGCACTCGTCGATGATGTGCGCGATGACGCCATAGCGCTCACCGGTAATGATGGACTCGGCGTCGTCATCGCAGTCCTGCTCGCACTGGGCGACCAGCTCTTCCACGCGAGCGGCCTTCTCCTTGGTGAGGTTGATGAGCTTGCAGGCGTCCGCATCACGCTCGAACAGCTTGACCGCGTAGTAGCGACGCTTGTTGGCGGGAACGCTCGCCGGCAGGTTGTTTTCGATGTGGTCCAGAACGTCCTCGATGGAGGAATCGAACTTGTGCTCCGGCACCTGGCCCTTGGAAGCAGCGGACTTCTTAACCTGCTCGAACAGCTCCTTAATACCCTTGTTCTTAAGGGCCGAAATCATCATGACCGGGCAGCCGAGCTTCTTGGAGAGCTTGTCCGTGTCGATCTTGTCACCGTTCTTCTCGACCAAGTCGGCCATGTTAAGGGCAACGACCACGGGTAGGCCGGTCTCGATAACCTGAAGCGCCAGGTACAGGTTGCGCTCGAGGTTGGTGGCGTCGACCACCTGGACGACCACATCGGGCTCGCCGCTCATGAGGTAATCGCGCGAGCATTGCTCCTCGGGGCTGTAGGGGGAAAGCGAGTAGATGCCGGGGAGGTCCGTGATGGTAACGTTCTTGTCGCTTAGGAGCTTGGCCTCCTTTTTCTCAACCGTGACGCCGGGCCAGTTGCCAACGTAGCCGTTGGCGCCGGTGATCAGGTTGAAAAGCGTGGTCTTGCCGCAGTTGGGGTTACCCGCCAGCGCGACATGGATCTGAGAATCCGCCATTCAATCCTTCTTCCTTGTGCGCCCGCGCTGCTTTCTCCGCGCGGGCTAGATAATGTGCTTCAAAGTTGCTGCATTAAGTTAGAAAAGCCTAACTTAATCTGCAGAAATATACGCAGTGGGCCCTTACTGGACCTCGACGACGGCCGCCTCCTCCTTGCGGATGGAAAGCTCGTAGCCGCGCACGTTGATCTCGACCGGATCACCGAGCGGTGCAACCTTCACGACCTTGAACGAAGCGCCCTTGATGAGCCCCAGGTCCATAAGGTGGCGGCGAAGTGCGCCCTCACCGTGAAGCTTGACGATGGTAGAGCTCTCGCCCACCTTAACGTCACCCAACGTCTTCATCCTCTTATCCCCCTTTCGGTTTTTATGAAATGCTGCAGATTAACCGACGGTCATGATGTGCATGGCAACCTTGGAATCGATGCCAAAGCGTGAGCCCAGCACCGTGACGATGATATTGGCGCCACTCGAGCTCACCACGTGGATCTCGCTGCCCTCGACAAAGCCGAGGTCCTTGAGACGGTGCTTTATGTCCTCATTGCCCTTTACACGAGACACGTGCACGGTTTCGCCCGCTTTTACCATCGAAAGCGGCATGGCCGGCATCTGCGGTCCGCAAGACATGAGTGAGCTCCTAACATCGGTTCGTCCTCAACATCGACGCGATAAAAGTTAACCGCATCTATGTTCGAACTAGTAAACTAACACGCGGTTAACTTTTTGGAAAGTATCTCTATTCAGTTTTCGAAAAAGTTTCCCATATTAAACAAAGGCACCGCAAAGACGGTCTCTTTGCGGTGCCTTGTCATACCAATGTATGCAACAGAGGGGACTCTCCCCTTTTTACATTGTTCCGCTTAGAGTGAGAGATTTCTGATCGATGTGACGCAGGAGGCCTCATCCACGCCCGAAACACGAAAGACAACGCTCTCGCCGCACTCACCATAGAGGGCCATGAGTCCCATGATATCGCGGCCATCCGTGTGGCGATCGCCGATGCTGACCGACACGTCACTACGATGCTTGGCGATAATGTCATAGAGAAGCGCAACCGGGCGGGCATGTAGTCCCAACGGATCTTTAATCGTCTTTGTAAACTCGACCATGTCCCCTCCCGCAGCATCGCACATTTGGCCGGCCAAACCCAGCCACGTGGTAGTTATTGTAGCGTTAGATGCTTGTCGAGAGCGGGACGGAAACCACATCCCACTTCGAGTGTTAACGATGGGACACAGTTTCCGCCAGAAGGCTCAACCGGAAACTGTGCCCCATTATTTTGCCGAATTCTGGGCCGCGCTTTCCCAGAGGACCCCCTTTGGGAAAGCGCGGCCCATTCTGGACGCAGATTCCGGGACGCACTTTCCGCGACGTCCGGTCACCCTATGCCCTCGCAACGCCCGCGCACAAAAAAACGAGGGAAGGCACGCGTCCTTCCCTCGTTAGAGACAATATGTAGCCGCTCGCCTACATCAAGCGCAGGCTGACGTCCTTGAGCTGGGCGCCGGAAACGGCGCTCGGGGCGCCCGACATAAGGTCGGAGCCGCTGGCCGTCTTGGGGAACGCCATGACGTCGCGGATGGAATCGGAGCCGGTAAGCAGCATGCACACGCGGTCCAGACCCAGGGCAAAACCGCCCATCGGGGGCGCACCAAACTTGAGCGCCTCCATGAGGAAGCCAAACTGCGACTCGGCGCGCTCCTCGGTAAAGCCCAGGAGCTTGAGCATGGACATCTGCATCTCGGCGTTATGGATGCGCATGCCACCGCCGCCGGCCTCAAAACCGTCCATGACAAAGTCGTAGGTGCAGGAACCGGCAGCCAACGGGTCGGCCTCGATCTTGGCGATGTCGGTCTCGGTCGGCAGAGTGAACGGCTGGTGCTCGGCTGCATAGGCCTTGCGGTCCTCATCCCAGTGGAACAGCGGGAAGTTGACGACCCACAGGAAGTCGTGACCCTCGCGTTTGATCTCGAGTGCGTTGGCCATGTGAGAGCGCATGCCGCCCAGGATCTCGTCAGAAAGCAGGCGCGGGCCGGCGGCGAACATCACGAGGTCGCCAGGCTCGACGTTCATGCGCTCGCGCAGAGCCGCCATCTCCTCGTCCGAGAAGAACTTGACGATGGGGCTGTTGATGGAGCCGTCCTCGCGGAAAGCGATCCAGGCCAGACCCTTGGCGCCAAACGTGGAGGCCACGCCGGCGAGCTTATCGATCTTGGCACGTGCCCAGGCACCGGCGCCCTTGGCGTTGATGGCCTTGACGACAGAGCCCTCCTCGTTTGCGGCAGTCGCAAAGACCTTGAACTTGGAGTTGGCAAAGATGTCGGTCAGATCGACCAGATGCATGCCATAGCGGGTATCGGGCTTGTCGGAGCCATAGGTGTCCATGGCCTCCCAGTAGTCCATGCGACGCAGCGGCGTGGGCATCTCGACACCCATGCGACCGAAAGCATCGGCCAGGACCTCTTCGAGTGCGCTCATGACGTCGTTCTGGTCCACGAAGGACATCTCGATATCGACCTGGGTGAACTCGGGCTGACGGTCGGCACGCAAGTCCTCGTCGCGGAAGCACTTGGCAACCTGGTAGTAGCGCTCGACGCCACCGACCATGAGCAGCTGCTTTAGGAGCTGCGGGGACTGCGGCAGGGCGTAGAAGTTACC
Source organism: Collinsella sp. SGI.178 (assembly GCF_050313495.1). Lineage (NCBI taxonomy): Bacteria > Bacillati > Actinomycetota > Coriobacteriia > Coriobacteriales > Coriobacteriaceae > Collinsella > Collinsella sp. SGI.178. The sequence goes on from NZ_JBNPLM010000014.1 coordinate 50,727, forward strand.
CGGCTGAATACGGCTGGGAACGATGAAGTCTCGAGCGCCCTCGGGCGTGGACTTGAACAGGGAGGGCGTCTCGACCTCCATGAACTCACGGTTGTGAAGCGCCTCGCGAATGGCAAAGGTGAAGTCGGAGCGCAGCTTGAGGTTGGCCATCATCTCGGGACGACGGAGGTCCAGATAGCGATAGCGCAGACGGGTGTCCTCGCTGGTCTCGATGCCGTCCTCGATCTGGAACGGCGGGGTGACGGAGGTGTTGAGCACCTCGGCGTGGTCGGTCAGGACCTCGATCTCGCCGGTCGCGAGCTTGGCGTTGGTGGTCTCCTCGCCACGAGCGCGCACGACGCCGTGAATCTTGATGGGCCACTCGGGACGCATGGTCTCGGCGATCTTAAAGGCATCGCCGTCGGAGTGCTCGGGGTCGAAGGTGAGCTGCGTGATGCCCTCGCGGTCGCGAAGGTCGCAGAAGATAAGGCCGCCGTGGTCGCGGCGACGGCTCACCCAACCGGTAAGGGTGACCTCTTCGCCCACGTTCTCGCGGCGAAGCTCGCCGCAGGTATGGGTGTGCATGGAATGCTCGTCGATGGGACGGGTCTGGCTCATACCAGTGATCCTCCTTTATGGATCTGTGCCGCCCCGTGTCGTTCCGGGCGGCGTCGTACAGATTTGCCCAGCCTGCGTAAACCGCGCAGCCGGACATGGCGTTCTATCTTATCGCACCCGCGCCGATGTACCGCGAAAAAGTGGCTCCCGCTCAAAGACTTGACGGAGACGAAACAATTGGCGCACCGCACTGCCCGCCCGCGCTTGTCACGTGCGACAATGTGCCTACAATACAACTGCACTCGGAAAGGCCCGCCATGACTGCACGCCTCATCGTTATGGATATCGATTCCACGCTCATCAACCAGGAGGTCATCGACCTGTTGGGCGAGGAGGCAGGCGTGGGCGGGCAAGTTGCGCGGATCACCGAACGCGCCATGCGCGGCGAGCTCGACTTTAAGCAGGCGCTCGAGGAGCGCGTGGAGCTGCTTGCCGGCCTGGACGAGAGCGTTTTCGAGCGCACCTTTGAGCGCGTGACGTTTACCCCCGGCGCACTGGAGCTTGTGCGCTCGGCGCACAGCAAGGGCTGGAAGGTCGGCGTGGTAAGCGGCGGCTTCCACGAGGTCGCCGACAAGATCGTAGCTGCCGCGGGCATCGATTTTTGCCTGGCCAACCGCCTGGAGGTCGTAGACGGCAAGCTCACGGGCAAGCTGGCGGCAGACATTGTGACCAAGGAATCCAAGCTCATCCAGCTACTGGATTGGGCGGTTGAGTGCGGTGTCGATATGGCCCATACCGTGGCGATCGGCGACGGCGCCAACGACATCCCCATGATTCAGGCCGCGGGCACGGGCATCGCATTTTGCGCCAAGCCCAAGACGCGCGAAGCCGCCCCGTTTGCCATCGACGAGCGCAACCTGATGCTCGCCATGGACATCATCCTGCGTGACTAGCCGATCCATCTAACAACAGAATCAAATCCCCTTTATCTAGTTTCCGAACAATTTTGTCTTAGTGTTCGGAAACATACCCTTTGAGTGCTAGACTTTGCGCCGTCGAAGGGAAGATATATGGATAAGCGAGATCTTGAGCAGTTACTGAGCGATGTTGCCGACGGAGCAGTCACCCCGGCAGTCGCCCTTACGCGCATCCAAACGGCGCCAACCGCCGATCTGGGTTTTGCGCAGCTCGATCTTTCGCGCGGGGTGCGCCAGGGGGCCGGTGAGGTTGTCTACGGCGCCGGTAAAACCGCCGAGCAGATTGCCGCCATTATCAAAGCGCTGCGCGATGCCGGTCAGGAGCGCACCCTGGTTACGCGCCTGGATGCCGAAAAAGCAGCCCGCACCTCGGAGCTTCTCGACAACGGGATCGACCTGGGATATGTCCCGAACGCCCAGCTCGCCCTCGTGGGCGGTAAGCCCTCCCCTACCGGTAACGGACGCATCGTTGTCGCCTGCGCCGGCACGAGCGACTTGCCCGTCGCCGAAGAAGCCGCGTTGACGGCCGAGTTCTACGGCAACGAGGTCGACCGCCTCTACGACGTAGGTGTCGCCGGTCTGCACCGTCTGCTCGCGCATGCCGAGGAACTTGCCCAGGCACAGGTGGTCATCGCCATCGCTGGCATGGAGGGCGCGCTGGCGAGCGTTATCGGCGGCCTGGTGAGCTGTCCGGTCATCGCCGTTCCCACCAGCGTGGGGTACGGCGCGAGCTTTGGTGGCATAGCCGCGCTGCTCGCCATGCTCAACTCCTGCGCCAGCGGCGTTTCGGTCGTCAATATCGACAATGGCTTTGGTGCCGCCTACCAGGCAAGTCTTATCAATCATCTGAGCGCCGGAACACCCTGCGCCCGTTAAGGAGCATTCCATGTCCAACCATCAGCATACGCTTATCATCGACGGCACCTCGGGCATCAGCGGCGATATGACCGTCGCGGCCCTGCTCGACCTGGGTGCCAGCGAGGGGCACCTGCGCGAACAGCTCGCCACGCTGCCGGTCGACGGCTTTACGATTGCCGTCACGCGTGCAAACAAGCATGGCATCGACGCCTGCGACTTTGACGTTCAGCTGGCAGAGGATCTCGAGAACCATGATCACGATATGGCCTGGCTCTTCGGCAACGAAACAGCTGCCGAGCACACGCACGAGCATGAGCACCACCATCATGACCATGGCGAACACGAACACGAACACTGCCACGAGCATACGCACGAGCATGACCATGAGGCCCACGGCCATGGCCACGAGGACCATCACCACGCCCACCACCATCACCACCGTTCTTTGGCGGACGTCACCGCCATCATCGACGGCTCACAGCTAAGCGATGGCGCCAAGCGTCGTGCCCTCGCCATCTTTACCGCGCTCGCTGCTGCCGAGGCCAAAGCTCACGGCAAAACGCCCGACACCGTCCTGTTTCACGAGGTGGGCGCCATCGACTCCATCGTCGACGTCTGCTCTGTCGCCATCTGCCTCGACGACCTGGGCATTGAGGATGTTGTGGTCGAGTCGCTCTCCGAGGGCCACGGAACCATCCGCTGCGCCCACGGCCTCATGCCCATTCCCGTCCCCGCTGTCGTCAACCTGTGCCAGGCAGGCAATATCGCCCTCACGCCTGCACCGGTCGCCGGCGAGCTCGTGACGCCAACGGGCGCCGCCATCGTCACCGCGCTGCGCACGTCCGACCAACTGCCCTCACGCTACCACATCGAAGCCGTCGGCTACGGCGCCGGCAAACGCCCCTACGAGGGTTGCTCCGGCACGCTCCGCTGTCTGCTCGTTCACGCGGACGCATAGCCATGGATGCCCGCAAGGCAAAAAGCCGCGCTGCCATCGTTGCGGCGTTCTCCGAGCTCCTGCGCGAAGAGGACTACGGCAAGATTGCCGTCGGCGACATCATCGCTCGCGCCCATGTGGGTCGGGCAACGTTCTACGGCCTCTTCAAGAGCAAAGATGACCTGCTCGCTGAGTTCGTGTGCGATATCTGCACCCATGCCCTCGACGACGACGGTACACCCCTCAATAACCCGCTCGTACAGGTCGAACATATCCTCAACAACCTCTGGGATCGTCGTCAGGGCGTACGCGCCCTCGTAGCCGGCGCCGGCTCGCGCGTCTTCGCCGACTGTCTCCGCAAGACCATCATGTCGCGCGCAGCCGAAACCGTCCCTGTCGACCCCGCAGGCCCCGCCAGCACCATGGATCGCAACTTCCTCCTCCACCACATAGCCTCAAGCTTCGTAGCCACCGTCCAATGGTGGGCCTGGCACAACTTCCAAGCAGATAAGGCCGACGTAGCCAAAGACTACCTCTCAGCCATAAAACCCCTCTTCACCTAAGTAAGAGGCTCATCCCAGAGCATTGCCCCAACCCAAGGCGCCCGCGCATCCCAACGTGTCACTCGCACTTCAACGCCCCCCCCAACAGCGACAAGCCCCTCCCATCCAAATTCAGAAATATGTTGGGTTGCTTGTACGAACGCAGCAAAGACCCCTCAGCTGGCCGCATGGGGTGACTTCCCAGCGCATTCCACAGGACGAAAGAACCCCCGCCGCACGAAGTG
>NZ_JBNPLM010000015.1:0-51752 GCF_050313495.1 Collinsella sp. SGI.178
GCGTCCATTCTGGGATGTGACTTCCCGATGGGGGCCGATGCGGAAACTGCGTCCCGTTTCGGGTCTTTAAAGCGGGACGCGGCTTCCCCTAGGGAAGCATCTCGTTATTTGCCGTCGTCGTCCTGGGCTTCATCGCGCGCGTAGAGCTCCAGCATGCGGCGGCGGTATTCGCGCACGGCGAGCTTGGCGCGCTCCAGGCGGCGGCGCTCGCGTGGAGTCAGCTTGGACGGGTCGATCTCGTCGCCATAGGTCTTCTCAGCCAGCAAATGAGCGGCGTCCACGATGCGGGCATCGATGTGGCCGCTTGCCGCCTCGGTCGAGAGGCGGTCAGCAATGGAATCAAGGGTAGGTATGCCGTCGAGCGAGCGCCCATGGCCATGCGAGGTCAAAAGCTCATGCTCGCGCGCGAGCAGGCTCGCTAGGTCGTGGTGAGCGCGCAGGATATCGAGTGCGTCGGCAGGGTGCTCGGCGACCTCTGCCACGGCAGTGGCCGGCGCGGCATCGACCACGCGATAGAAGAGCTGCGCGAGTAGCGGCATCAAGAACACCGTGATAGCACCGGCGGCTACCATAACCGAGGCGACGTCTTGCGACAGAGCGCCTGCGTTGACGGCCACACTCGTCACGGCTACGATGATCGGCAGGGCCGTGGTGCAGTACAGGGCCACGGTAATGCGGCCATACGCCGAAACGTCACGTGTCGCGGGACAAATGCTCATAGAGACAAGGATCGGCACGGCGCGAATGATCAGCAACGCCGCGATAAAGCCCACGAGCAGACCCGGGCGCGACGCCACGGCCGTCAGGTCAATCTTTGCGCCCGACACGGTAAAGAACACCGGAATCAAAAAGCCATAGGCCAGGCCATCGAGCTTGGTCTCGAGCGTATGGTTGCCCTCGGGGATGATATAGCGCAGGACAAAGCCAGCGGCAAAAGAGCCCAACACGATGTCGAGGTCAAAGATGGCGGAAAATGCCACGAGTGTGACCAGGATGAGCACCGTCAGGCGCACGAACGTCTGCGACGTCGTGTCGGCCCGCTCCTCGACAAACGCAAAGAAGCGGCTGCCGACGCGCTTGGAGCGGCTCGGAACCACGGCCAACAGCACACAGACCAGTGCAAACAAGCCAAGGATCACGAGCGTCTGGATACCAGTACGAGCGGAGAGCAGCACCGACATGGCAAGCACGGGACCGAGCTCTCCCCACGTGCCATAGGCAAGGATGGAGTCACCCACACGCGTGCCGGTCAGCGAACGCTCACGCATGATGGGCACGAGCGTGCCGAGCGCCGTCGAAGTGAGCGCCAGCGTCACGGCGATACCGTCGAAATGGCTGACCGAGAACCACGGGGTAAAGCGCACGGCAAGCCAGGCGATGCCAAACGTGACGACCCACGTCGCCATACCGTAGCGCCCCTCGACGCCCGTGATGTTCTTGGGGTCGATCTCAAAGCCGGCAAGCAGGAACAAAAAGGCCAGACCGAGCTCGGACACAAGCGAGACCTCGGCATCTACATGGATGACGCCGAGCATGTGAGGCCCCAGCACCGCGCCGAACACGAGCAAAAAAACCGTCTCGGGAACGGGCTTTCCGGGAATCGCCGATGCGATAAAGGGGCTTGCGAAGGCCACAAGCGCGATGATGGCGAGCGAAACGAATGCCATGTGATGCCTTTCTCTTGTTTGCGCTTCACTGTAGCACCCTCGCCGTCCTCAATACGCCATGAGCTGTCGTATCATAGTGACGTTTACAAACATGTGGCTCAAGGCGACCGCGAGGCTTGTCCCGCAAACCGACCGCTGCCGCATACCGCACCGTACGCCCAACCGATCAGGAAGGCAGGAACCAATGGTCTCTCGTATTTACGTGGAGAAGAAACCCGGGTTCGACGTCGAGGCTCAGCAGCTCAAGGGCGAGCTGACCGAAATTCTCGGCATCAAGGGCATCGAGGCCCTGAGGATCATCAACCGCTACGACGTCGAGGGCATCGACGAGGAGCTTTTCCGCTCCTGCGTGCCGACCGTCTTTAGCGAGCCCCAGGTCGATGTGACCTACGACGAACTCCCCGCAAGCGATGGCGCCGTCTTTGCCGTCGAATTCCTGCCTGGCCAGTTTGACCAGCGCGCCGACTCCGCCAGCGAGTGCGTGCAGCTCATCAGCCAGGGCGAGCGCCCCGCCGTTCGCTCCGCCAAGGTCTATATGATCTCGGGCGCTCTGGACGAAGCCGCCATCGAGGCCATCAAGCACTACGTGGTGAATCCCGTCGAGGCCCGCATCGCCTCGCTCGACCTACCCGAGACGCTGTACATGGAGACCCCCGAGCCCCAGCCCGTCGAGGTGCTCGACGGCTTCCGCGAACTCGACGAGGCCGGCCTTGCCGCCTTTATCTCCGAGCGCGGCCTTGCCATGGACGAGGCGGACATCGCCTTCTGCCAGCAGTACTTCCGCGATGAGGACCGCGACCCCACCATCACCGAGATCCGCGTGATCGACACCTATTGGTCCGACCACTGCCGCCACACCACCTTCGGTACCGTCCTGGACGACGTGACAATCGATGACGCCGTGGTACAGCAGGCCTTCGACCGCTATATGGAGATGCGCCACGAGCTCGGTCGCGACGCCAAGCCCGTCTGCCTTATGGACATGGGCACCATCGGTGCCAAGTACCTTAAGAAGACCGGCGTCATGACCGATGTCGACGAGTCCGAGGAGATCAACGCCTGCACCGTCAAGGTGAAGGTCGATGTCGACGGCGAGGACCAGGACTGGCTGTTCCTGTTTAAGAACGAGACCCACAACCACCCGACCGAGATCGAGCCCTTCGGCGGTGCCGCCACCTGCGTGGGCGGCGCCATCCGCGACCCGCTCTCTGGCCGCAGCTATGTGTACCAGGCCATGCGCGTCACCGGCGCCGGCGACCCCACCGTCCCGGTCTCCGAGACGCTCGAGGGCAAGCTGCCGCAGCGCAAGCTCGTGACCACCGCTGCCGCCGGCTACTCCAGCTACGGCAACCAGATCGGCCTTGCCACCGGTCAGGTCAACGAACTCTATCACCCCGGCTACGTGGCCAAGCGCATGGAGGTCGGCGCCGTCGTGGGCGCCACCCCGGCAAACCACGTGCGCCGCGAGTGCCCCGCCCCCACCGACAAGATCATCCTGCTGGGCGGCCGCACCGGCCGTGACGGCATCGGCGGTGCCACCGGCTCCTCCAAGACCCAGAACACCGATTCCATCGAGACCTCGGGCGCCGAGGTCCAGAAGGGCAACGCCCCGGTCGAGCGCAAGCTGCAGCGTCTGTTCCGCCGCGGCGACGCCTGCCGCCTGATCAAGCGCTGCAACGACTTTGGCGCCGGCGGCGTCTCGGTCGCCGTGGGCGAGCTTGCCGACGGCCTGTATGTCGACCTGGACACCGTGACCAAGAAGTACGACGGCCTGGACGGAACCGAGCTCGCTATCTCCGAGTCCCAGGAGCGCATGGCCTGCGCCGTCGCCGACGGTGACGTCGAGGAGTTCATGGGTTATGCCGCCGAGGAGAACCTGGAGGCGACCGTCATCGCCGAGGTTACCGCCGAACCGCGCATGCGTATGGCCTGGAACGGCGTCGCCATCGTCGATCTGTCCCGCGAGTTCCTCAACTCCAACGGCGCACCCAAGCACCAGGTCGCCCACGTGTGTGCCCGCAGCGTGTGGCAACCCAGCTGGGCCGGCACCACGCTTGCCGAGCGCATGACCTCGCTTGTCACCGATCTCAACGTCGCCTCCAACAAGGGCCTTTCCGAGCGCTTCGACTCCACCATCGGTGCCGCTACCGTGCTCATGCCCTTTGGCGGCAAGACGCAGCTCACCCCGAGCTCTGCCATGGTCGCCAAGTTCCCCGTGGACGGCGAGACCACCACGGCGAGCGCTATGGCATGGGGCTTCAACCCCTACCTGATGGAGGCCGACCAGTTTGCAGGCGCCTACCTGTCCGTGGTCGAGTCCATCGCCAAGCTCGTTGCCGCCGGCTTTGAGCACAAGCGCGCCTACCTCTCCTTCCAGGAGTACTTTGAGCGCCTGCGCACCGAGCCCGAACGTTGGGGCAAGCCCATGGCAGCCGTCCTGGGCGCCCTTATGGCCCAGGTCGACCTGGGTGCCGGCGCCATCGGCGGCAAGGATTCCATGAGCGGCTCGTTTGAGGACGAGGCCGGCGAGCTCAACGTTCCGCCGACCCTGATCAGCTTCGCTGTCGCCGTGGGCCGTGCCGCCCGCGCCGTCTCCCCCGAGTTTAAGGGCCTCACGCACCGCGTCGTTCGCATCGCCCCCGCCACCTATGGCGAGGACTACCGCCCCGATGCCCAGCAGCTGCTCGCCGCGTTTGACGCCGTCGAGGCGCTCACCGCTACCGGCGACGCCCTGGCCGTCTCCACGCCCGGCTACGGCTGCGGCGCCGAGAGCCTCTTTAAGATGTGCGTCGGCAACCAGATCGGTATCGAGCTTGCCGAAGATGTGGACGTGGAGAGCCTCTTCACCCCGCTCTACGGCAGCTTTATCGTCGAGCTCGCCGAGGACGCCGAGCTGCCCGAGGTCGCCGACGGCGTTGTCGTCGAGCCCCTGGGTACCACCGTCGAGGGCTATGTCATCGACACCGGCTCCGAAGTCATCGAGCTCGCCGAGCTCCAGGAGGCCTGGGAGAGCGGTATCGAGGGCGTCTTCGCCTACCGCAGCGCCGGCGAGACCCCCGAGGTCGAGACCATCGACTTCCGCGCCAAGGATATCCATGTGTACGGCGGCGCCAAGATCGCCCGCCCGCGCGTGATCATCCCTGTGTTCCCCGGCAACAACTGCGAGTACGATAGCGCCCGCGCCTTCCGCGCCGCCGGCGCCGAGGCCGACACCTTCGTGATCAACAACCTCACGCCCGAGGCCGTCGCCGAGAGCACCCACGAGCTCGCCCGCCGCATCCGTGCAAGCCAGATCGTCATGATTCCCGGCGGCTTCTCGGGCGGCGACGAGCCCGACGGCTCCGCCAAGTTCATCACGGCGTTCTTCCGCGCTCCCGAGGTCACCGAGGCAGTCCGCGACCTGCTCAAGGCCCGCGACGGCCTGATGCTGGGCATCTGCAACGGCTTCCAGGCCCTGATCAAGCTCGGTCTGGTGCCCTACGGCGACATCGTCGACGCCACGCCCGATGCGCCCACGCTGACGTTCAACACCATCGGTCGCCATCAGAGCCGTCTGGTGCGCACCCGCATCTCGTCCAACCTGTCCCCGTGGCTGTCGCAGTGCAGTCTGGACGACCCCTACACCGTCGCCATCAGCCACGGCGAGGGCCGCTTTGTCGCCAACGATGAAGTGCTCGCCCAGCTGATCGCCAACGGCCAGGTCGCCACGCAGTACGTGGGCGAGGATGGCAAGCCCAGCATGGATCTCTCCGTCAACCCCAACGGCTCCGCGCTCGCCATCGAGGGCATCACGAGCCCCGACGGCCGCGTCCTGGGCAAGATGGGCCATGCCGAGCGTCGCGGCGACAACCTGTACCGCAACGTGCCCGAGCATGTCCCCGGCGATAAGTTCATGCCGATCTTTGAGAGCGGCGTAGCCTACTTCGCTTAAATACGTTCCCATCGGGTACAATCCCCTCGGGTAACAACACCCGCCACCGGCACACCCGGTGGCGGGTTCTTTTTTACTTCGCGCATACAGGAAGGACATCATGGAAAGCCGCAAGCCGTATCTCGCCACCCTGCCCGAACTCATCCTGGGCTGCCTCGTCTGCTGCGCACTCTGGGGGTCGGCTTTCCCCTGCATCAAGATCGGCTATGAGCTCTTTGGCATCCCCGCGCACGATAGCGCCTCGCAGCTGCTCTTTGCGGGCTTGCGCTTCACGCTTGCCGGCGCCCTGGTTATCGTTGGGATGAGCGCGGCCCAGCGCTGCCCACTCGTTCCACAGGCTCGCGACATTAAGCCCATCTGCATCCTGTCGCTCTTCCAGACTATCGGGCAGTATTTCTTTTTCTACCTGGGACTCTCGCGCGCCAGCGCCATGTCGAGTTCCATCATCGAGGCCAGCGCCAACTTCCTCGCCATCCTCTTTGCCGCCCTGGCGTTTCGCACCGAAAAGCTCGATGCGACCAAGGTGCTCGGCTGCGTACTGGGCTTTGCCGGCGTCGCATTCGTCAACCTTTCGGGTGCGGACGGCACCTTTGGCTTTACACTCGACGGCGAGGGATTTATCTTGGCTTCCACTATTGCGGGCGCCCTGTCGACCTGCCTCATTGGCATCTTCTCGCGCGAGCATGACGGCGTCTTGCTCGCCGGCTGGCAGTTTTTGGTCGGCGGTTTGGTCCTTACCGCCATCGGGTTTTTGATGGGCGGCGCGCTATTCCCCACCGAAATCGCCCCCGCCATCGCGCTCATCATTTATATGGCGCTCATTTCCGCCGTCGCGTACTCGCTGTGGTCCCGCCTACTCGCCGTCAACCCCGTTAGCCGCGTTTCGGTCTTTGGCTTTATGAACCCGGTCTTTGGCGTGCTGTTGAGCGCGTTGTTGCTCGGAGAGGGCGCTGGCACGAGCCCTGTTACCGTAATTGTGGCCCTGCTCTTGGTCTGCAGTGGCATCATCATTGTCAACAAACCTAAAAAGGCCTAACAAACCACCCCGTTTTGAAAAGGGCAGCTCTCACTTTAGCTTAATGGAGCACACTGTATCTCGTTGATTTCGTACCGAGTCGCGGCGGCAGACGCCGTCTTGCCGTAACGCGCCGGCGACATCGAGGGGATGCAGATGCATAAGAAACTGGTTATGGGAAACCAGGCCTTTGCGTATGCCGCGCTTGCGGCGGGCGTTCGCGTGGTCGCCGGCTACCCGGGCACGCCGTCGACGGAACTTGTCGAGACAGTTGCCAAACTCAAGGCCCAAGGTAGTGCCGAGGGTGTCCACGTCGAGTGGTCGACCAACGAAAAAGCCGCGCTCGAGGTGCTGGCAGGTGCATCGTATGCAGGAGCGCGCTGCCTTTTTACCTTCAAACAAGTTGGACTAAACGTTGCCTCCGACCCGCTCATGAGCCTCAACTACGTGGGCATCAAGGGCGGTCTGGTGCTGTTTGTTGCCGATGATCCCGGCCCCATCTCCTCTCAAACCGAGCAGGATACGCGCCGCTTTGCCGCATTTGCGAAGATCCCCGTGCTCGATCCGCAAAATCTGGAGCAGGGTTACGCGATGATGCAAGAGGCATTTGAAATCTCGGAGCGCTACCATACGCCCGTTATCGTGCGCCCCACCACCCGCGTATGTCACGCCTCAACCTATTTGGAGGTACCCGAGCATACCGTCGCACATCCCGCTGGCACCTTTGAGAAGGATCCCAAATGGGTTATCTTCCCGCGCCGTTCGTTTGCCGCCCATGGCGAGGTTAACGAGCGCCTGCCGCAGATTGCAGACGCCTACTCCAGCGGCAAGGCCGCAGACGCGTTTAACCCCATCGAAAACCATGGCGATGCCACGCCGCGCCTGGTGAGCTGCCGCGCTCCGAGAAAAAGACGAGGCGCATCTTCGACAGCCGATACTAGTCCCCGAAAGCGCAGAAGGGGCGCACGACCATCGCAACGGTCGTGCGCCCCTTTTTTCTAGCGTATCTGGACGCCGGCTTTCTTCTTCTCGCGCTTTACGCGGTAGAGCTCCGCGTCGGCAGCACGGAGCAAGTCTTGCCAGGTATCGGCGCCATCACCAACCCGTGCGTAGCCGATGGACATCCGCAACAGATACGGAACCTCGGCGCACGCGAGCTCGTCGTTGATTGCCGCGCACAGATGCAAGATATCCTGCTCCGCCATCGCCTTTTGAAGCACCACGAACTCATCGCCGCCATAACGCGCGATAAAGCTACCAGACGCCGAGCAGACTTCTTTGAGTGCAGCGGATATGACCTGAAGAGCATGGTCGCCCTCCACATGTCCATAGCGATCGTTAATCTGCTTAAAGCCGTCGGCGTCCATCATAAGCAGATACACGTCTTCGGCCTGATCCACATTTGAGAAGAGCGACAGTATATAGGTCTCAAAACGGTTGCGATTGTTGAGGCCAGTCAACGGGTCGGTCGAGATGAGCTGCTCCTGGAAGACAATGTAGAGCAACAATATGCCAATCATTATGCCGACACAAAGGCCGGGCACCGAGTATACGACCTGAAAGGTACCGCCCACCAGGGCCGGAATGGCGAAAAATGCCAAGGTTCGATAGATGGTCTTCGTCTGCAGGCTCTCGACCCTGCGAGATTGCACAAACGCATGTAGGGACGTATGTATAACGTAGCAGTAGCTGACAATGGGCTGGATCATATAAGCAGAGCCGCGACTATACACGCCCTGCGAATCGATATAGAACAGGGCGTGCGTCCAGTAACTGGTAAACGCCAGCACGACCACCAGAACCGTAGGCGACGCTACAAGCACCACCCTATAGCGCGAGGCCAAAAGGCGAGAACCCTGCACCGTCTCGGAAAAATAAACCAAATGAGACACACGATGGCAAAGAGCGAAAACGAAACCGCGTTGGAAATCCAGTTGACAGCAATGCCCAACGTGCCGTCCACACCATCCAATAGCACCCAGATCATATCGAATAATATGTACGCGGCAGAGGTGTAGCCAAGCGTGCTAAACAATAGCTGCTGGGTGCTCGAGAACAAGGAGCGACGACTCCGCACGGCAAGCCCGATAAGAACAATCATGCTTAGCAGGAATATCTCAATCTTGAGCGCCTTAACCACCAGGCCCATCTCCCCATCATCAAACCGACAGCGCTTCTCCGAGCCGCACGCATCACCATAACTCCCCCAATCCAGAGGGGAATGAGGGAATAATACCAGAGCGCCCGGGCGCTCTCACGGCGCGAGTTGCACGCCAGCATCATTGATGGGCGCCGATGGCTACTCGCCATCGATGTCGGCCGCGACGGCTTCCTCGATGGCCTCGACACCGGCGGGCGACAGGTCTTCCTTGCCCTGGCAGAACTTCTTATCGACCCAACCGGTCAGAATCGGAGCCATGATTGCCGTGATGATGACGGCGGTGGCGATCTGAGCGTATGCGGTGGGCGCAAGATCGGCATAGCGCGGCGCGACCTCGGCAAGAGCAACCGGCGTGGTCATAGCCGTGCCGGCGATGGTGGAACAAGCCACGGCGGCTTTGCCGTTACCGCCGCACAGGCGCTCGAACGCAAAGGTGATGGGACCGACGACAAACAACGTGACAAGGCCCAGCAAGATGCCGGAAATGCCGCCGGTGATAAAGCTCGACAGGCTCATAGACGCACCGAGCTGAAATCCGATGACGGCGATCGCAGGATTGGTGCCGGGAACCAGCAGGTTCTTGATGAACGGGAAGAGGTTGCCCAAAACCATGCCAATCACGAGCGGCAGGATGGAACCGATGATGGTGCCAACGGGAATGTTGGCAAGACCAGAGACACCAAGAATGATCATGGTAACCGCAGGGCCCGCCGTGAAGAACAGGATGCCCACGGCGCCCTGCTCGGACTCGTCGCCAAACTCGCCCATGATGCCCGTGTAGAGCGCCATGTTGCAAAACGTAATGCCGCCGATGATGGAAACCGAGCTCAGGCCCAAAAAGTTGTCGTTAAAGAAATACGCAACGCTCAAGCCCAGCACGGCTGCCACCACAAGCTTAGGAATCAGTACGACGATGCCGGTCTTGATGGCACCCGGCGTGGACTTAAAGCTGATGCCAGCGCCCACAAACAACAGGATCGCGGCGACGATGGTATTGGAACCGCCGCGGCAGGCGGCGGTAAAGAAGCCGCCGATCTCGAAGACCTGCGGGCAGAAGGTATTGAGCAAAAGGCCGACGATCATCGGGTAGATCATGATGTCACCCGGAATGCGCGGTACTTTGAATTTCTTTTGCTCGTTGGCGATCGCTTCCTGTGCCATGAAACCCCCATTTCCGTCGACGCGGAGAAAAGCCCACGTCATGCTTTGCTACAGTAAAGTTTGACCATGGTACCAGAAGAAGCAGACCGGCTCGGTGAGAAATCCGATTCGTTGGGCCCGGACGGTAAACGCACCCCACTCCTATACGAGGCTCAAAACGATATAGAGCCCGATACCCGAGACGCAGCACCACAACATCGACTTTGTCTTGATTGCCACCGCAACGACGCCGACAGCCGCTGCGAAAAGAGCAGGCAAATAAAGAGCGATGTGCAGACGAAACCCGCAATAGCGGTGGGAACATCGACAACGGCGCACCTATCGCAACATAGGCAAGCATCACCGGCCAGACGGTTTTAACGATTTTGAGCACCATAGCGTTCCTCGTCCCGACAAGCTTTCCGAGCCGCATTCGACGACATGGCAGAATCATCGTCCGGCGGCAACCGAGTTCATCTACAATTGCCACCGGATCGAAAGACACAGAAAGACATAGCTTTTTAGGAAGTCGTTATGACAGCTATCGATCGAACGGGGGCAATCGCGGCCTTCAGGACCTACACCGATGCCTACGATGCCGCCAATCCGCGTATCGCGCTCAAAATCGAGCATACGTACCACGTTGCCGAGGCATGCGATGCCGTGGCACGCAAGCAGGACTGGGCACCACAGGACATTGACCTGGCGTGGCTTTGTGGGCTGTTGCACGATATGGGCCGCTTTGAGCAGCTGCGACGCTGGGACACGTTTAAGGATGCCGAGAGCATGAGCCATGCGAAGTTGGGCCTCGAGGTCCTTTTTGGCAAAAACCCTGCAGACGCGCCCGCGGCAACAAGTATCCGCGACTTTATCGACAGCCCGGCAGAAGACGAGCTCATCCGCGCGAGCATCGCCTATCACAGTGACTTTCGCCTGCCGGCACAACTCGACGAGCGTACACGGTGCTTCTGCGATATCGTGCGCGATGGCGACAAAATCGACATTATGCGCACCATCGCCGACAGCACCGTCGACACCATCCTCAAGGTGGATGAGGACGCATTTCTCGCCAGCCACTTCTCGGCGCCGACGTTGGCCGCCTTTGACGAGCACCGCTGCGTCGCACGTGATGAACGCGACGAGCCCGCGGACTACCTGGTAGGACTCATCTGCTTTATGTTTGAGCTCGTCTATCCGGCGAGCCGCGCGCTGGCGCGCGAGCAGGGCGATATCTACCGCCTGCTCGACGCGCCCTTTGGTATTACGCAGCCCTTTACCGACCCCGCCACACAGGCAACCTGGAGCCGTCTTAGGGAAGAGATGCGCGACTGGCTGGCGCGCGCCTAGCGCTCAAGCTGGGCCAGCAGCTCCTCGACGACCTCGACGGCATCACCGACAACCTTGTACTGGGCAGCACCAAAGATGGGGGCATCCGGGTCCTCGTTGATGGCGATAATGCATTCCGCCCCACCGATGCCGGCAAGATGCTGGATGGCGCCCGAAACACCGATACTCACAAGAATCTTGGGCGAAACCGATACGCCCGTCTGGCCAATCTGATGGCGATACTCCAACCAGCCGGCCTCCACGACGGGTCGCGTGCAGCCAAGCTCGGCTCCCAGAGCCTCGGCGAGCCTTCGCATCAGCGGCAGGTTTTTCTTGGAACCAATGCCGCGACCTACCACGACCAGGCGCTCGGCATCGGCGATTGAAGCCTGCTGTCCCCACTCCTCGGCGGGAATCGAGATCTCGACACGAGCCTTAGCATCATCCGCAAGTGCTATCTGGGTGATCGTGCCGGAGCGGCCGTAGTCAAAGTCGGGCGCCTTAAAGATGCCGGGGCGCACCGTTGCCATCTGGGGACGATGATTGGGGCAGACGATGGTGGCCATCAGGTTGCCGCCAAACGCCGGACGCGTCTGTTGCAGCAGCCCCGTCTCCGCATCCATCGAAAGCACGGTGCAGTCAGCCGTAAGGCCCGTCTGCAAACGCACGGCAACGCCGGGTGCCAGTTCGCGGCCAAAGGCGGTCGCTCCGTACAGAATGGCCTCGGGCTTGCGCTCTGCCACCAAATCGCAGATGAGGCGGGCGTAGACCTCCACATCGTTCTGGCGCAGGCGCTCGTCGCGACAGATCAGGACCTCGTCTGCACCGGCGCAAACCAGATGCTCCAGGTCACCGAGAGAACCCTCGGGGCCCATGCCGACCAGCGCCACCAGGCGACAGCCGCGTGTATCCGCAAGCTCGCGGCCCTTGCCCATGAGCTCGAAGGCAACGGGAGCCACCGTATCGCGCTCGTCGGTCTGCGCGAATACCCAAATGTCTCGATATGCATCGAGGTCAACCGCGCCGGCGGCCTCCTCGCGCTCGATCGAAATGGCATTGACGGGGCAAGCGTCGACGCACCCGCCGCATAGCATGCAGCCGTCGGTTACGCGGGCGCAACGGTTGGGCCGCTCGCCTTCCACTACGATGCCGCCCGAGGCACAGGCGCGAACGCAGCGACCACAGCCGATACAGGCTTCGCTATCGATAATCAGTCCGCTCATCTATGCCATCCCTCGATAATCTTGGCAAGTTTCGCCGCCTGCTCGGACGCCGTTCCGTCAACGGTCTCGCACGTTTGGTCGCGGTCGGGCACAAACGATCGCACGACCTGTGTCGGCGAGCCGGCAAGACCGCAGCGCGCGGGGTCGGCGTTCACGTCGGCAGCGTTGACCACGCGCACGTCCGCCTCCTCGGCCGCACGAATACCGGCGATACTCGGCATGCGCAGTTGGCCAATCTCCTTGGCAGTCGTCATCGCGCACGGCATCTCAAGATAGACCGTCTCCTCGCCGGCATCGCAGCCGTGAACAAGCGCCAGTGAACCACAGGTCGTAAAGCCCGCACTCTGCACGCAGCTCACGTCGGTCACGCAGGGAATCTCGAAGGCACCGGCAAGCTCGGGACCAATCTGGGCCGTATCGCCGTCCACCGCCATCTTGCCGCAGATGAGCAGGTCGAAGTCCTCGTCGAGCGCCTCGATGCCGCACTTGAGGGCATAGGTGGTTGCCAGGGTATCGGCACCTGCAAAGGCGCGATCGGTTAGCAGCAGTGCGTCATCGGCGCCTCGGGCGATGCAGTCGCGCAATAGCGATTCAGTCGCGGGGATGCCCATCGACACCACCGTTACGCGCACGTCCATGCCAAAGCCGATAAAGTCGTCCTTCAGCGCCAGCGCGCATTCCAAAGCGCTCGCGTCAAAGGGATTAATTACCGCCTGCTTGCCATCGCGCACGATGGTATTGGTCTTGGGGTCCATCTTGACCTCGGTGCTGCCCGGCACCGCCTTGACGCACACCACCATATGGAAATCGCTCATCTTCACGCGCCCCCTTTCTGGACGAGCTCATCCAAGAGCTGCTCCGAAAACAGGTTACCGCGGCCCAGCTGCCCGGCAGGATCGAGCTGGAGCTTGAGCCGCGCCGACTCGACCATGGCCTCGTGACCGTACATCGTCTCCAAGAAGCCCGCCTTGATCTTGCCGACGCCGTGTTCGGCGGAGACGGCGCCGCCCATGGCCGTGACCTCGGAAGCCCACTGGGCAAAGAGCTCTTCGCCGCGGCGGTAATCCTGCGCATCGCGCGGCAGAATGTTCACATGCAGATGGTTGTTACCGATGTGCCCCCAGGCGGCAGATTCAAGCCCACTTTCGGCCAACGTGCGGCGATAAAGGGCGATGACATCGGCCAAGTGTGCGTTGGGCACCGACATATCCGACCCCAGCTTGGTAATGGTGGGGTCCGTACGGCGACGCTCGTCGATGAGCATGTTGACGCTCTCGGGCACCGCATGGCGGAAGAATCGCTGACACTCGCGATCGACCTCGGTGCGCGCGACCCATGTCGCATCGTCGCTGCCGCCCGCAAGCTCCAGTACCCACCCCAAGTGATACAGCTCCTCAGTCGCCTGGGCTTCGTCGTCGCAGTCGAGCTCCACGTAGACACAGACCTTGGCGTCTTTGTCGAGCGCCGGCAGCGAGGCGAACACAGTCGACTGCTCGCGCTGACGACGCAGGATATCCAGGGCGCCCGCATCGAAATATTCGATGGCAGCCGCGTGGGACAGGACGGGACGTACAGAATCGGTGAAGGACACGGCCTTGTCTTCGCTGTCAAAGAAGCAGCTCACGCCCCAAACGACCGCAGGCGCCGCCTGCAGGGCAATCTCGAGCTCGGTGATGACGCCGAGTGTTCCACACGCACCGATAAACAGATCGATGGCATCCATATCGTTAGCAACGAAATAGCCCGAAGCATTTTTGGTCTTGGGCATGGTGTAGTCGGGAAGGTCGAGCTCGAGCGTGCGGCCCTGCACCGTGACGAGCGAAAGGCGACGACCCTGTGCAAAAACCTCGCCACGGTGAAGCTCGAGCAGGTCGCCATCGGTCAGCACGACATGAAGGCCCGTGACGTGAGGGCGCATGGGGCCGTAAGCGTAGCTACGGGCGCCGGAAGCGTTGCATGCCGCCATACCGCCCAGGCAGGCAGATGCCTCGGTGGGATCGGTAGGAAAGAATTGCTCGGGAGCTTCCTGGAACTCCTCGTAGGCCTCAAGCGATGCCTGGTCCCAGCCGGCAGTCGGCAGCACTTTCTTGCCCAGTTGCTTGCGCAGCTCAGACAGCACGACGCCGGGCGCCACGCGCAAAAGAAAGCGGCCCTGCTCATCGCGGCGAATGCCTAGGTAGCGATTCATGCGGGAAGTATTGAGAATGTGACCGCCATGAGGCACGGCGCCGGCGGCAAGACCGGTCCGGGCGCCCTGAACCGTCACCGGGACACGCTCGGCATGGAGCTTTTCCATAATGGCGCGGACCTCGTCCTCCGTTGTCGGAAACGAGATGCTCGAGGCCTCGCCCGATGTGCGAGACTCATCGCGACCATACTCTTCGAACTCGTCGGTGAAGGGTTTGATGGTTGCAGACACGCGAACTCCCCCTTTAGCTAACTACAGTGCTTGCAGGGAAATGTTACCGCATCGTTTCACCAACATGTTCGAGACCGTCTCCATAATTGACGTTTTTAACGTTCGCGCAATTCGGCGAACGGTGGAATTTTCGAGACAAGCGATGCTTTTGCCACACGTTGCCGCGCAGCCACAACATGTGCATTTATCAGTCAAAAATAGTTGAGATTTTTTTCACATGCTTTTACCTGCGGGGATATCGGCTCGTCAAGCAATTGGTTAGTTATTGGGCAAGTTGCGGCTGATACGGTCGGCATCGACAGCCAAACCAATAGGAGTTTTGGCCCCAGAGCAGGGAGGTTTCCATGGCATATTACTGGCCCCAATACGGTTTCGCCATCGAAGTCGATGACGACCCCTATCTCTTGCCTTTCGACGAAGATGCATTTCCAGGTACGGAGGTCTACCACGTCACCACCGATGTGATCTGCGACCCCGAGTCGTTCTCGGCGCTCGCCCACCACATCGCGCGTATCCACAACATCGAGCTCCCTCACGACTTCGACGAGCTCATCTACTCGCGCCGCCTGATGCTTCACATGCTCTTTGGAGCGGACCCGTCCACGTTCGCACGTGTCTACACCACCAAGGACGCCGCATGAGTGCGAAGAAGCCGCCCCGCCTTGCAGGACTGGGGCGTCGCAAGAAACTCGTCGTTGTCTGCCTGGCTGTCGTCTGCGCCCTCATCGCCGTAGGGCTATACGCCTGG
Source organism: Collinsella sp. SGI.178 (assembly GCF_050313495.1). Lineage (NCBI taxonomy): Bacteria > Bacillati > Actinomycetota > Coriobacteriia > Coriobacteriales > Coriobacteriaceae > Collinsella > Collinsella sp. SGI.178. Next base: position 15,631 of record NZ_JBNPLM010000015.1, read on the forward strand.
CAGTCGCAGCCCGTGCCCGAAGCGGGCGCCTCAGTCACGACGGCAGAAGGTAAATCGCGCCAAGAAATCCAGGATGAGCTCGACGCCATCGTCCGCGACAACATGATGACGATCTCGGTCGCGCCGGTCGCACAGTTGCAGGAAGGCGGCAAGTTGCGCGTCAACGTGCAGAACGTCCAAGACAACAAGTTTCCCCAGCGCTTCCGCGTGATTCAAAACGACGAGACCATCTATGAGTCCGGTGTGGTCGAAGCCGGCAAGACGGTTGAGACCTGCCCCGCCGGCGATATCCAAGAAGGCGAGGCATATATCGAGATTCAGGCACTCGATGCCAAGACCTACGACACCCACGGCAATCCGACGCGCGTCAAAGTGCGGGTGGCACAGGCAGAAGGCTAGTGGCCGACGCGCTCGCAGGGGCAGCACCCTGTCCCCATTCGTCCAACCATCACGGAAACAGTCCGTGACGAGCAGAAAGGATCGATTATGAACACACCCGTGAACCTGAGCGGAGCCAGGGCACTCGCCGTGGGCGCAGGGCTTACGCTCGCACTTGCGATGGGCGCCGCGCCAACGGCGGCCATGGCAGAGGTGCGCGTTGGAACCACCGATGTGACGGTGAAGGCCGACATTAGCAATGTTTCGTTTAAGGTGCCAACGGTCATCCCTTTTGCCGCCAAAGCCGACGGAACGCTTGTAGGACCCTCCGACAAGACGATTACCATCGACAACCTCTCGGCATACGGCATCCACGTCACCAACATGAAGGTCACGGCCAAGAACGACTGGACAATCGTTGCAGACGCAAAGACGGGCTCGGCCCAGAACTCCATCGATTTTAAGGTTGGCCCCGATAAGGCAGAAAAGGATGCCAGCTCGGCGACTCAGACTACGGGCCTCGATCTTTCCAAAGACGCAAGCTTCGACATGAAGTACAAGGACATTGCCGACGGAACGGACAAAATTAGGCTCAATGTGAGTGGCCACGTCGCCCGCGTCACGCGTGACATCTACCACGCCACCGGTACGGGAGATCAAGTGGCAAGCATCACCTGGACGGTCGAGCCCGGTGCGCACGCCACGTCCTAAGGCGATTGCACTGGCCGCCATCGTCGGCATCTTGGCGTCCGCACCCGCAATGCCTTTGCTCAACAAGAGCAAGCGCAGGCGGCCACAGAAGTGACCGTCGATCTTTCGGGCCTTAATCGCGGCAGCCGTCACGAGCCGCTCGTCCAGACGAGCGACACCCGGCAACTCATTGCGGTAGGCGTCGCCACGGTGGGAGCAGGACTGACGTGCCTTGGCCTGCACATCAAACGCAACCAATAGCCAAGCACGACCGGAGTACGCGGAATAGATAGGAGAACCATGGCACCCAAAAACCTTTTGCCCGTTGCCGCGCTCTGCAGCGCACTGGCGAGCGGTACGCCTCTCGCCGCTTGGGCGACGCCCGCCACGGCAAGCTCTTTACCGCAAGCTCCTTACCGCAAGCTCTGAACCCCGCGTCGAATTCGTCGGGTATCGTCGCCTGCCAACGTTTTTCGCTCGCACATGCCACGGTCCGAACCTCGGGATGCCTTCACCTCAATACGGTCGACTCGATAGTCGTGGATATCAATCGACCGGACAAGGAGAACGGCCCCCGGACAGGTTGCGCCATCTGCACATGGAAATCGGCTGCAGTCAACGCCGATGGCGACCCATGCGACTTAGAGCTGCGCATCGATATTGCCTCGGTCGATGACTCGGCGAACGGGGCAAAGGTCGTCTTCGACAGCGCGGCCCATGAAGAAGGGGGTGTATGCCTGGGCTGCGTTCCCTCGAATGTCGATGGCGCGCAGCCCATCATCTCCTTTACGGCGTCGCTGCGGCTGACCAAGGCGGACACCGAAGCCATCGCAACGGGAGATGCGCCTTTGCTGTTCTACGCTGGCGACGCGGACGACCAAAAGGCTCAAAGCACCAGGCAGAAGGGCTCGCTTAACCTCACGCGCGGATCAGAACCCGCCCCCATCAATATCGATGCCCAGGAGCCGGGCGTGCAGCGCATTCTCGCCGATCCGGCGCTGCTCCAAATGACATGGCACGGAGTGGGGTCCGTCGAGATTGCCGCTCCTATATCGAGCGATAATGACAAATCCCCCAAAGACGAGGTCGCAGACGCACCGGCACATGTTGACGATGCATCATCAGAAGACAACGCTGCGGTTCCTCTCGAGAAGCCAAGCGGAAGCGCCACCGAACTAGGCGATTCCCAACCGAAAGACGGCCTGGACTTTGCCGCTCCCCCAGGTGTCGACGAAGGCAACTGTTGCATGATGGTCGCGCTCGACCACACGGAAACCGTCGATGCTGCAAGCATTGAGCCAGTCGCTGCCAATGCGCCCCGCCGCAAAAATATCCTCATCGCATTCCCCAATACCGTCTTTTTGCCTTCGGGCGAAGTCGTCGCGCCTACGGCACTTACAGCAGTGGGAGCAAAGAGCGCATCGAACGATATCCAAGCTATCTCGGCACTTGATGCCACAACGACCGCCAAGTTACACCTTTATTCTGTTGCAGCAGACGGAACGCGAACCGAAGAATTCGACGGAACCAAGCTTTTGGTTCCTCGTCGCATCGGTATCCAAGAAGACGTCCCCTATCAAATGGAACTTGAAGGGTTCGATCGCGCACGAGATGCCGACATCATTGCCGAAGCCATCGAATCCCCACAGCACCTCATGACGCTGCGCTTCGACTTTAGCCCCATCCTGTCCTAGACCGCTAACCGCCGCTTGGCTCGGATACTGAGCGCCCCCTCCCCGTTCTGCTACGATTGCCGCGTTGGCATCAATTACAGGAGGGTCCATGCCGGGTTTAGGAACGATCATCAACGTCGCGCTTTTGATCGCGGGCGGTCTGCTTGGCCTTATGGGTGGGCGCTTCATTTCGCCTCGCATCCAAGACACGCTCATGAAGGCGTCGGGGTTGTGTGTTCTGTTTATCGGCCTGGGCGGCACCATGCAAAAGATGCTCGTTATCGATGGAGAGGCGTTGGCGACCACCGGCACCACCATGCTTATCGTCTCATTTGCCCTCGGTTCGCTCATCGGCGAGGCCATCAACCTGGAGGCCGCCATCGAGAACCTCGGCGAATGGCTCAAGCGCAAAACCGGCAGCGAAGGCGACAACGAGTTCACCAACGCCTTTGTCTCGGCATCGCTCACCGTGTGTATCGGTGCCATGGCCATCGTAGGATCGATTCAGGACGGTCTGCTCGGCGACTGGTCCACGCTTGCCCTGAAGGGCGCGCTGGACTGCATCATCGTCTGCACCATGACGGCCTCGCTTGGCCGCGGCTGCATCTTCTCGGCCCTGCCCGTTGCCGTATTCCAGGGCACGATCACGCTTTTTGCCGGCGCACTCTCCCCCATCATGACCACCGCAGCCCTCGACAGCCTTTCGCTTGTGGGCTCTATGCTCATCTTCTGTGTTGGGGTTAACCTTATTCGACCTCAGACCTTCCGCACGGCCAACATGCTCCCCTCCGTCGTCGTGGCGGTCATCTACGCCCTCTTGTTCTAAATCTATCTACGTAGCGGTTTCTCGAACACCTGTTTGATGCTGTGCTATGATATGAGGTCACCGAAGCTGCGTTAGGAGAGGAGAAGCGGTGGCCGACCAGGACGTCAAGATGCTCATCGAGCGCATTATGGCCGAGGCCCGGACCCATCAGTCCGCCCGCTTCTCAAACGAAATCTATGCTGACGAGCCGATTCTCAAGACCGGTCGACAGATGCAGAACTTCCTCCCCGACCAGTACCGCAAGATGCGCGAGATATCGCGCTGGCAAGATGATCCCAAAGGCGGCGCGGGACGTTGGCTATCGGAGGCGGAGCTCTTTTACCGCCAAGGCCTGCTGATGGCCGACTTCGAGGACGATTGTCCCTACAACGGCACCTTTAAGTCGTACTTTCCCACCTACAATGCCATGAGCGATCGACAGTTGCGCGGCTACTTTACCTGGCGTGCCCAAGTGCGCCGCGGAACTGTCGAGGAAACGTCTACGTCCTTTGCCTTCCTGTATCTCTATGAGCTGATCTGCGGCATTGGCGTAGATGACCCACTCGATGGCTTTAGCAAGATCAAGGCCTTTTGGAATGCCTATCGTGCCTTCGAGCCCGGCATCGACCGGTTTGCACGCGTGTGGTTGCAAGATTACGCCGTTTTCCACGGGCTCGACCCCAAACTGCTTCGCGACTCTAAAACCGTCATGTTCGATAACGCCCTTATCGAGCTGCGGCGCGCGGCTCGAGACCTTGCACCTGCACCGACGCCGTCGGATCTGCCGCCTGCGCGTCGTAAGACCTCCGAGCCTACGCTCCCCCTCCCGCCCGACGAGGCGGGCGAGGAGCGACTCATGGCCGCTATCAACGCCCTCTCCACGTATAACCTCGATAACTCTAGACTCGATCGCAGCCACCATCGCGACCTACGCCACGTGGCATGTGCCGTGTACGTCCGCATGGCGCGCTACTATGACACGCACCGAAAGACCGGTATCGTGGCGAGCTTGTTTGGGGAGGAGACGGCCATGCCTTATACCATGTTTGCCTCGGCCGTGTTCTTTGCGCCCGAGCGCCACGAGGACTGCGAATACCGTCTTGACCCCATCCATATCTACCGCTGCCAAAACGGTTTTTGGGAATGCATGCGAATTCACGGCAGCAGGCAAAAGAGCAGCAAGCTTGGTGAGATGATGCGCGCCTGCGACCAACGTCTGCGCCTGGCCCTAGCCCCCGCCCACCCCCTGAAGGAGGAGAAGGTCCCCAAATATCTGGCCAAAATCATCGATGACGAGATCGTGGCATGGCTTTCGTGGGATGCCGCACACCAGCCCGTCAAGATCGATATCGATTTGAGCCAGCTGGGGCACATCCGGAGCGCCGCCGCGCAAACGCGTGAAGCGCTTTTGATTGATGAGGAGCGCGAGGACGGCACGCCCGTGGAAGCCGAGGCAACGCTTATCGAGCAGCCGGGCCGCGAGTCTGCGCCCGGCATGACTGCCGAACCTGGCGAGATGACCATTCAGCAAGACGAACCCGACGAGCCGACTGTCTCCGCCGAAGAGTTTGGCGTCATGGCACCGCTCCTCGTGTCTGCGCCCGCACCCGTAACGCCCGCGTCTGCCGAAGCTACGAACAAACTCGCGCCCGCCGAAGATGCCTTTCTTCGCGCTCTCCTCGAGCAAAACACAGCGCAAGCGACATCGGCAGTGGAGAGGTCGGGCCAGAGCGAGGATATGCTCGTCGACAGCATCAACGAGACGCTCTTTGACCTGGTGGGAGACACCGTTATCGAGTTCGGCGCGGCAGGACCGCAAATTATCGAGGATTACGAAGCAGACGTGAGAGGATACCTAGACCATGAGTGATACCGCATCCGCAGCACCCCGCGTGCCCAAGCGCGTCGCTGCCGTCATTCTCAACTCACTCAAGGGCGGTGTGGTCCCGCGCATCGGCCTTCCCTATATCACCGTAGGGCGCGAGGTCGAGATCCGCGCCCTGCTCACCGATTTGAGTCTCATCGCCGACGGTGGCGCGAGCTTCCGGTTTCTGGTCGGTCGCTACGGCGCAGGCAAGAGCTTTTTGCTCCAGACCATCCGCACGCACGCCATGGGCGAGGGGTTCGTCGTCGCCGATGCCGACCTGTCGCCCGAGCGCCGCCTGCAGGGCGGTCAGGGGCAGGGCCTTGCCACCTACCGTGAGCTCATCCGCAACATATCGACCAAGACGCGCCCCGAGGGCGGTGCGCTCAACCTTATTCTGGATCGCTGGGTCGCCTCGTGTGCCGACGTCGACGAGTCGGTCGTCAATGCCCAACTGGCCCCGCTCGAGGAGATGGTCCACGGCTTCGACTTCGCCCGCATGCTCCGCCGCTACCGCACGGCCGTATCCGAGGGCGATGAAGAGGCCATGAGCCGCGTAACCAAATGGATCCGCGGCGAATACCGCACCAAGAGCGAGGCTCGCGCCGAACTGGGTTCCTCGACCATCATCAGCGATGACGACTGGTACGACTACGTTAAGCTCATTGCGCGCTTTTTGGTCTGCAGCGGCTACAAGGGCATGCTGGTGCTCATCGACGAACTCGTGAATCTGTATAAGATTCCCAACGCGATCACGCGCCAATACAACTACGAGAAGATCCTGACCATGTACAACGACACGCTCCAGGGCAAGGCGCAGTACCTGGGCATGATCATGGGCGGCACGCCAACCTCCATCGAAGACCGCCGCCGCGGCGTGTTCTCCTACGAGGCCCTGCGTAGCCGACTCGCTCAGGGCCGCTTTGCACGCGAGGACCTTAAGGACATGCTCGCGCCCATCATCCGTCTGCAGCCACTCACCTACGAAGAGTTGCTGGTGCTGATCGAAAAACTCATGCAAATTCACGCCGGCTACTTTGGCTGGACGCCCACGCTTACCGAGAGCGACCTGGTGGACTTCCTCAAGATTGAGTTCGGTCGCGTGGGAGCCAACACGCATCTGACGCCGCGCGAAGTCATTCGTGACTTTATCGAGCTGCTCGACATCCTATGCCAAAACCCCGACGCCAACGTGGCCGAGCTGCTGCAAAGCGTCGGCGGTGACGCGCCAGCAGCCGCAACAGACGACACCGGCACCGCAGGCGCCGACCGCAACTTCGCCGAATTCGCCATCTAACCTGCCAAAAAGGGACAGGTTTATTTTGGCAGGTTTTACCTGGGCAAACATTGAAGCAGTCATGCAGCAAGCCACTGCCTGCCGCGTTGAGAGATTCGCTTTTGAAAGGAGGCCCCGTGAACGCCTTCGACCGCTACGCCCCGTTTATCCAAGACTTCATCTACTCCCACGATTGGGAGAGTCTCCGCTCCATTCAGGTTGCGGCGGCAGATGCCATCTTTAACACACAAGACAATGTGCTCCTGACGGCATCCACGGCTTCCGGCAAAACCGAGGCGGCCTTCTTTCCCATCCTGACCGAGTTTTGGGAAAGGCCGCCCGCGAGCGTGGGCGCCCTCTACATCGGCCCCCTCAAGGCGCTCATCAATGATCAGTTCGTCCGCCTTAACGACCTCTGCGAAGAGGCCGATATCCCTGTCTGGCACTGGCATGGCGATGTCTCGCAGTCGCACAAGGCTAAGCTCATCAAAAAGCCGAGCGGCATCTTGCAGATTACGCCCGAGTCACTCGAGGCGCTCCTGATCCATAAGCACATGGCGATCCCGCGCATGTTTTGCGACCTGCGCTATGTGGTCATCGACGAGGTCCACTCGCTCATGCGCGGCGACCGTGGCGGGCAGACGCTCTGCCTTATCGAGCGACTCTCGCGCATGGCCGGCGTGCAGCCTCGACGCATTGGCCTTTCGGCCACCATCGGCGACCCCGAGCGCACGGGCGCTTTTCTCTCACAGGGAACGGGACGTGACTGCGTTATCCCCCGTTTTGAGGAACCGCGCCGCGTGTGGCGCATCTCCATGGAGCACTTCTACAACTCGGGTCCCCAGGCACAGCAGCGGGGATTCGAGAGCATGGGTCCTCAAGAGGCCGAAGTTCTTGCCTCCGAGCGCATTGAGGCAGCGGCACCCACGGCGCTGCCGGCCGACACCCAAGGCATGTGCCACAGCGGACAGCCCACACAGGAGGAGCGCCGTCAACGTCGCAAACGGGCACAGGGTAAGGCTACCTCCGGGAACCGCTGCACTTCTTCGGCCCCCGAGGGCGAAGTCGACATCCCCCGGGCCGCCGAGCAAGCGCTCCTCAACCCCACCGACACCGCACCCGACAACGCCGATCCCGGCATGGGCTATATCTTCGAACACACCCGCGGGCGCAAGTGTCTGGTCTTTGCCAACTCGCGCGAGGAGGCAGAGGCCGTATGTTCCATGCTGCGCAGCTACTGCGAGAGCCGACACGAGCCTGACCGTTTCCTCATCCATCACGGCAATCTTTCGGCATCGTTGCGCGAGACGGCAGAAGAGCTCATGCGCGATGAGGAGCAGGCACAGACGACCGTCACCACCTCTACGCTTGAGCTTGGCATCGATATCGGCCGTCTGGAGCGTGCGTTTCAGATCGATGCGCCATTTACCGTCAGTTCCTTTTTGCAGCGAATGGGCCGCACGGGACGCCGCGACCTTCCGCCCGAGATGTGGTTTGTCATGCGCGAGGAAGAGCCCGAGCCGCGCACGATGATGCCCGAAACCATTCCGTGGAAGCTCCTGCAGGGCATCGCACTCGTACAACTCTATCGCGAGGAAAAGTGGGTCGAGCCGCCCGAGCTCGATCGACTCCCCTACAGTCTGCTCTATCACCAGACTATGTCGACGCTTGCCAGCACCGGAGAGCTCACGCCGGCAGAACTTGCCCAGCGCGTGCTCACGCTCAGTTATTTCCACCGTGTCTCAGCCGATGACTATCGCGTGCTGCTGCGTCACCTCATTAAGATCGACCATATCCAGGTCACCGAGGGCGGCGGGCTCATCGTGGGCCTCGCGGGCGAGCGCATCATCAACAATTTTAAGTTCTACGCCGTGTTCCAGGAAAACGAGGAGTTCACCGTCCGCAGCGAGTCGGCCGAGCTGGGCACGATCGTCAATCCCCCACCGCCCGGTGAACGCATCGCCATCGCCGGGCACTGCTGGATTGTCGAGGAAGTGGACTGGAAGCGCCATACCGTCTTTGCAACGCAGGTCAAGGGCCGTGTACCGGCTTACTTTGGCGACTGCCCCGGCGACATCAACACGCATGTACTCGAGCGCATGCGTAAAGCGCTCAACGAACATGCCGCGTATCCGTACCTTATGGGTAACGCGCGGGCCCGCTTGGCGCAGGCTCGCCATACGGCCGAGATTTCGGGTGCGGGCACTAGGCCACTCATTAACCTGGGCGGCGACACCTGGGTGCTCTTCCCCTGGCTGGGCAGCTATGCCTTTTTGGCGCTCGAGCGCATGCTCAAGATTAAATGTGCCGCGGAGCTGGGCCTTCGCGGACTCGACCCGTCGCGCCCGTACTTTATGCAGTTTAAGATGAAGGCCGACGAAGAGACGTTCTTTGAGATACTCACCGCCGAGGCCGAGAAGGACTTCGATCCCATCGAGCTCGTCTATCCCGGCGAGGTGCCTTACTTTGATCGTTACGATGAGTTCGTTCCCGAAGAGCTCGTGCGTAAGGGCTTTGCCGAAGGCGTGCTCGACATAGAGGGTATGAAGCAGCGTGTCCGCAGCTGGCGCGACCACGCATAAAACGGGGCTGACTATATGAGCAGTCAATTTGGGACGGGGCTATTTTAGCTGCCCTTGCAGGTAAAGCGAAAGGTTTGGCCGATTAGTGGCAGGGATAGCTAAAATAGCCCCGTCCCAAATTGACTGCTCCCGATGTGGAGCGAGCCGGCATCCGAAAGCAGCTAAAAAGCCCCGTCCCAGAAAGACTGGTCGCAGAAAGACGCGCTAGTCGTGAAGGACGGCGCCGAGGAAGTCGGCGTCAAAGGGCACGGCTTCGGCAAAGGCATGGTTCCCGTCGCTGGCGATGAGCAGGTAGTTTTCCTCGCCGCCGAACTCTGTATCGCCACAGGGGACCACCCAGGCGTGGGCGAATATCTCGAGCGCCGTGGCAGCGCAGTCGCGCAGGAACGTTACATCGCTCCCCTCGTTTGCGCTCACGATATTGGCAACGTAGATACCCCCGGGGTTCAGGCTGCCCCGCACTAAACGCAACGCCTCAACCGTCGCCAGCTCGCGTACGGGCTCGGCACCGCCAAAGCAATCGCTCACGACCACGTCGTAGCGACGATGGCCCACGCTCGTCACACCCAAATACGAGCGAGCCTCAGCGGTTATCACCCGCAGGCGATCGCCCGCCGCGCGCTCTAGCTCGTCTAGGTAGAACCAGCGACGCGCCAGGCGCGTAATCTCTCCGTCATACTCGATAACGTCCATGCGCAGGCCCTCATGCGACATCAGCGCAAATTTGGGATAGGCAAACCCGCCGCCACCTAGCATAAGCATACGGCTGATACCGTGACCATAAACGTCACGCATCACATCCTCGGCCTCAAACACGTCGTCAAACGCGCGATAATACGCAAAGACGGGCTCCGCCCAGCGCTCGCCGACGTAACTCGCGCTTTGGTAGACACCGCCTTGCACCAATACGCGGACTTCATCGCCGCCCTCATCGTGCACGCGTTTCACACGCGCCAACCCATTGCGGGTTCGCGCGACCTGCAGGCAGGCAGCACGAACAGCGACGGCAGCCGCACCCAGCGCCGCGGCTCCCAGAGCAACGCCGGCAACAACGCCGGCAGAAACACTCGGTTTGTTCATCTAGAGCTCCTTTTGCAGATAAAGGCCATGGTCATAAAATCCAAGATGGCGATAGTACTCGCGTGTGCCAATCGAGCTGATCACGTTGATGCGTGCATACCCCGCATCCCGGGCAATCTCGCACGCACGCTCTACGAGCAAACGCCCCAACCCGTGATGCTGCGCCGCCTGGCCCTGGTCGCCCACGCGCGCCGCCATGCCGTACACGTGCACCTCGCGAATCATCGCCTCGTCCGGCGTCGTCGGCAACTCGTCCGCATGCGCGGCAACAAACGAATGGTCGGGCAGCGACAGGCGCAAAAAGCCCGCAATCTTGCCCTGCGGCGTCACCCACTGCAAAAAGCGCTCGTGCGTCACCGGCGTCTCGTACGCTACATCCTCGTCAAGGGTCAGCTCATCCAAGTCGGCACCCGCCGTGCTGATCTCGCGATAGCGAATCTCACGCACCGTCGCACCGTCACCCCGAGCAGCCAGGCGGTTCTCGACGAGCTGACGCAGGTTGGGCTTCTTGTTGCCCACCATAATGTCATCGGAGCTAAAATCGCGGATCATGCGGCTGATACGGCAGAACGGCGGCGTCACCACGATATCGTCGGCTAGCACGTCGAGCAGCTCCTCCTCGGTATAGGGGCGCCACTCGCCGCGCTCGTAACAGCCCACCAGACGCGAGCCCTCGATGAGCGCGCACGGGTAGACCTTGACCTCGTCGGGCATAAAGGCCCCCTCGGTCATAAAGCGCTCGTAGTCGCGCTTGTCCCCCTCGGGTGTGGCACCCAGCAAGTTGAGCATAAAATGCGCGTGGATCTTAAAGCCAAACAGGCGCGCAAGCGAAAACGCCCGCTCGATTTGCCCCACCGAAATGCGACGCTCGTTGATATCGAGCAGGTACTGGTCGAGGCTCTGGATGCCCATCTGGATCTTGGTGCAGCCCAGGCGGCGGATGAGCGTAAGCGCCTGCGGCGTTACGGCATCGGGGCGCGTCTCGATAACGAGTCCCACCACGCGATGCTTCGCCGTCTCGTTGATGTGCTGCTGACGCTCGAGCTCCTCCATCGTTGCCGTCTGCCACTCGGTGACCTCGCCCCACGGCGTACCGGGGCCGTACAGACGACGCACCGCACGGTTATAGCCGCCCACGGCAGCATCCACACGCTCCTGTTCGTCGGCAACGCCGGCAGCGAGCTCGGCCTCGTCTGTCGCAATGCCGGCAGCCCGATAGCGCTCGCGGCGCTCCGCTACCACCGGCGGCAGGGCATCGGCGGGTGCATCGTCGAGCAGACGCCCCGCCTCGGCACGGCTGATGCCCGGACGCGCCAACATGGGGTTGGCCGCCACGCCGGCAACGGCATCGTCATTGAGCGCACGGAAAAGCTCCGACATAAACCATGTCTGATAGCCTTCCGGATAGTCGCTCCAGGTGCCACCGAGCACAATGAGCTCAATCTTATCGGTCGCATGCCCCATCTGCGAAAGCGCGGTCAAGCGAGCGCTCACTTGCAGATACGGATCAAAGCAATTTTGCTCCGCACGGGCGCACGCGGGCTCGGCATGCAAATAGCTTTTGGGCATACGCAGGTCGTTGGGGCAAAACAGGCAATCGCCCGAGCACGGCCACGGCTTGGTGATGACGGTAATGGTCGCCACTCCCGAAGCCGTGCGGCGCGGCTTCATGCGTAGCACCTGCAGCAGTTGACGTTCCAGATCGGAATCGACATTCCACGCAGCCCAACGAGCCGGATCCTCACGTTTAACCCGCTGGTAGAACGGCAGCAGACGGCGCTTGGCCAGATCGCGCTTGTCGGCACCCTCACGGCGTGCCTCGGCATGTATCAGTTTGACGAGCGCCTTGTCGTCTACGGTCTCGCCGCGACGCAGGGCCTCAAGTATGTTCAAGATAATCTGTTCCATGCCCCCATTGTAAAGGCAAAGGCGCCGGAGCCCGTCACGGCCCCGGCGCCTCAATCAAAGAGCACGCCTATATGTACCGATCTCCGAAAACCGCATGTCACTCCGGATCAAACGACATGTCACCCGAACCGACCTCAAAACGATACGTGGCAGACTTATCGCCGTTATCGAATTCAAGATTCAAAATGGTCTCGCCGTCGTAGCCAAGCGGAAGGAAATCGCTCTCGAAGTCGCCGCTGCCCAAGGTGACGCTCGCCTTAAAGCCCGTCGAGTTCGGAACCGTCATCTCCACATCGCCCGAGCCCACACTCACGTCCATCGACTTCGCGGGGGCCTGGTAGAGCTCAAACGTCGCATCGCCCAAACCGACCTCAGCGCTGAGCGCATCAGTCACGCTGCCCGTAAACTCTACATCTCCCGCACCCAGGACAAGATCGAAACCATCACAGATGACACCGGCAATCTGCAGATCACCCGAGCCCACGTGCGCGTTGACTCCCTTCAGATGTTCGGCAACACGGCGTGGCAGCTCAACCGTAACTGAGCGATCGATTGCCTTACCGTCATCACTTCCAAACTGGGAAACCTTGAGCGTCGAGTCCTCGACGGATGCGATGTTTTGCGTCGCGGCCTTGGAGGCATCCATACCCTCGGCAACGCGCCCCCGCTCGATAACGCGAGCCTTGTTGCCATCAACAACCTTGACGTCCACCGACGCCGCATTGATATCGAAATCAAGGTAGCGGAACTCATCGGCATCAAAAGTCACACTCGAAAGTTGCTGAGGCCGAGCGGAATAGTTACCGCTATTCAAGGAATCGTCCTCGTCAAACATATCGTCAAAATCAGACAAATGGCCAGATAGAATACCGGTCGTACGCACCATATCGGAATGAGCCAATAGCCGCGAAACGCCAAACACAAGCCCGATAATCAGTACAAACGCTCCGATGCCAACGCCCAAGCGTACCTTGGATTCATGCGAAAGCTTCATCATTCATCACCCTCTTTGGCAATCGGCTCAGCGGTGGTCGCGGTAGCCACGTCAGCATCAACCGCAGCGGAAACATTCTGAGCCCTAGCCGTCACCGATGCGGGACCAACCTGAATATCACCGCGCGCCCAATCGCCATCGAGCGCACGCGCCACCCTGTGATAGATAGGGATCGTAAAGAAGATGAGCGCAGCAAAGGGGCCGGCGCCAAACGGGAACATCAGCAAAAAGAACAGTAGCCAGCACACGGCCCAATACGGGAACGACTGGAACGGGCCCTTCACCGGAATCGAGCCAACTGCGCCGCCACTCGTCGCCTGCGCCGTAGCAGCATTGGCGGCCTGCGCACTCCAGCTTGCCGCTTGCGCCGCCTTGGCGGCGGCATCACTCGCCTGTGTTGCCGCCTCGGTGGCACGTGCCGCCGCCTCATGGGTGCGGGCGCGCTCTGCCGCCTCGGCCTCGCGCTGGCGGGCGCGGTCCTCGTTCTCAAACTCGATATCGTCCTCGATCTCGTCGCTCGGATTGAGGAGCTCGTCCAGGCTCACGCCATAGAGCTTGGCGAGCGAGATCAGGTTCTCGGTATCGGGCGAGCTCTCCGCGCGCTCCCATTTACTGACCGCCTGGCGCGACAGTCCCAGCTTTCGTGCCAGCCCTTCTTGACTAAAGCCTTTGCTGCGGCGAAGGTCGGCGAGCCGCTACGCAGTTTCTACATTCATGGTTCCTCCTATGTGATGCCAGCCGTGCCGCCGGACCGTTTTTGTTCTTAAGGCGCCTTGCACAGTTAAAAATCTATCCGCCACCGCCAAAAGCATGCCACCTATTCTAGTGAGATTTTTGACAACCGGCGGTTGCGGGTGCATATGAGCTGCGGAAATGTGTCCAAACAAAGCAATGACACGTAGCTTGGTTGTCCCCGTTGCGGCGTTAACGGTAGTATGGTCGTACTGTTAATTTCGCACCGCCAACGGAGGGAGTCCCGCGCCGTGAACCGCGATTTCGCCTCATCGCTCATCCAGCTCAACAACACGTTCTATCGCGAGCACTCCGCCTCCTTTTCCGATACGCGTCAGGCCCCGTGGCCCGGCTGGGTACGCACCATGGACATCGCGCTCGGGCAGCTCGACGTCGCCACAATCGAGCATCCCGTCCGCGTCTTCGATCTCGCCTGCGGCAATATGCGATTCGAGAACTTTGCCGCCGGCGGCGCACTTGCCGCCAAGGGCGTCGACGGCGCAAACTCCTCGGCAGATGCCAGCTGCCCGTTTGAGTTCTATGGCGTCGACTCGTGCCAAGACCTGGCCATCGATGCACGCGGTCACGCCCTGCGCATTCCCAACCTGCACTTCCAGGAACTCGACGTGCTCGACGCCCTCATGAAGCTCAACCCCGCCGAGGCGCCCGACGCGCTTTTCGACGCCCCGCTCGCCGACATCTCGGTCTGTTTTGGCTTTATGCACCACGTGCCGTCGTGCGAGTACCGCGTACGCGTGCTCGACGCCCTGGTGCGGCAGACGCGCCCGGGCGGCATCATCGCCATTAGCTTTTGGGAGTTTATGAACGACGAGCGCATGGCGCGCAAGGCCGTTCGAGCCGAGGCCCGCGCCGAGCTCACCCCGCCGTTTGAGGGTTACGATTCAGCACAGTTTGAAGCCGGCGACCACCTCATTGGCTGGCAAAACGACCGCCACGCCTACCGCTATTGCCACCACTTTGACGATCAGCAGATCACCGACTTGGTGCGCGGCGTGCGCACGTTCTACAAGAGCGGCGAGGTCCCCGTACGCGAGCTTGAGCGCTTCCATGCCGACGGTCGCAGTGGCGAGCTCAACCGCTACGTGATTCTCAAGCGCCTGTAGGCACCGACGACTCGCCGTCGAGCCGCACTGCATCTTTCGGGCAAGCTATGCCTACCCTTTTTTCAACCCATTGACGAACGCGCAGCTATGCGTTCCATACTTATGACCAAGGAGCCTCATGGGAGCCGTCCACGTTCGCACGCCTAAGAACTTTGTGCTCGAAGAGCGCCTGGAGCGCTACGCCGATGCGATTGAGACGAACCCTGAAATCTATGCCGGAGATTGGCGCGAGGCCTGTGCGCCCGCAGGCAGCAAGTCTTTCGAACACCTTCACCTGGATCTTGGCTGCGGCAAGGGAACGTACCTTGTAGAGCGCGCGGACCACGAGCCAAACACGCTCTTTATCGGCATGGACCAGGAGCCCATCTGCATCGCCTATGCCGCACAGAAAATCTGCGAGCAGGAACTGACCAACGCACTCGTCCTGCCCCGAGGCGCCGCATCGTTGCCGCAGCTGTTTGCCACAGGCGAGCTCGATGCCATCACCATCAACTTTCCCACGCCGCAGCCCAAGGCCAAGTACGCCAAAAAACGACTCGTCCATGTCGACCATCTGATGCTCTACCGCCCGCTTTTTTCAGCCGGCGCCACCGTCACGCTGCGCACCGACAGCAAGCCATTGCGCGACTACGCCCTGGGGCAGTTTGCCGCGGCCGGCTACGACACACTTTGGGTAAGTGACGACGTTCGCCGCGACCATCCCGAGCATCCCGAGACCGAATACGAGCGCCGCACGCGCGAGATGGGTGCCGCCGTCTATGGCATTTGCGCCACTCCCGACGCGCTGCCCAGCGATGAACAGCTCACGGCGGGGCGCGCGCAGGAGCAAAGCCTTGCGTGCTACCTGCCCGACAATCTCGATGAGCTCACCTACGTGCCCCTCGGCATGGAAGAGGCCGTCGAGAACTTTAAAAACCGCGCCCGCAAGGGCAAGAAGCGCTTACCGCAGGAGTCCCAGGGGCCTCTGATGGTCGCGGCTTCGGCAAACAAGCGCAAATAGGCGCCAGCAAACGACCCTCAAATCTTAGTGAGTAGACTTTTTTGCAATAGCCAAGCACAACCCGCATAACCAATACTAAAACCGCAGGTAGAGCCTTTGCGTAAAAGCCATGTGCTCGCGATATTGCAAAAAGTCTACTCACTTAGCTGGCAACTGCACCAAACAGCTGGGCAGAACGCCCATTTCCTGCATTTTCTTGCCTGCGAACGCATCGATGCGACGCTACGCCATAATAGTTGGCGGACAATCGCGAGAGAAAGCAAACACATGGCACAGACCACGACAGATACCGCCACCAGCACCGTCTCCGGTGCCGGCGCCGCCAGCTCGTTCTCGGGCGGCACGGGAACCGAAGCCGAGTTTGGCTCGCTCGGCGCGCTCTCTCCCACCTGGTGGGAGCCCGAGGACGGCAGCGAGCCCGAACCATGGCTCACGCCCGATCAGGCCTTCGAACGCTTCTTTGAATGGACGAGCGACCGTGGCATTGAGCTGTGGGATCACCAAGAAGAGGCCCTCATGGACCTGGCCGCCGGCGATCACGTCATTTTAGGCACACCGACCGGATCGGGTAAATCGCTCGTCGCGCTGGGCATGCTCTTTATGGGCATGGCTCAGGGCAAGCGCTGCTATTACACGGCCCCCATCAAAGCCCTGGTCAGCGAGAAGTTCTTCGACCTGGTACAGGTACTCGGCCGCGATAACGTCGGCATGATCACCGGCGATACGCATATCAATACCAAGGCGCCCGTCATCTGCTGCACGGCCGAAATCCTTGCCAACGATGCGCTGCGCGAGGGCGAGGGCGCCGACGTGGGCTGCGTCGCCATGGACGAGTTCCACTACTTTGCCGACCCCGACCGCGGCTGGGCCTGGCAGGTACCGCTGCTCACCCTGCCCCACACGCAGTTTATGCTCATGAGCGCCACGCTCGGCGATGTCACCGCCATCGCCGCCTCGCTCGAGGAGCACACCGGCGCTGCTTGCGACTTGGTTGTCGATGCCCCGCGTCCTGTTCCGCTGAGCTACGACTATGTGACGACCTCCCTCGAGGGCACGGTCGAGCTCGCCATGCGCCGTGGCGAGGCCCCGCTCTATATCGTGCACTTTAGCCAGGATGCCGCCCTTGCGACGGCACAGTCGCTCGCCAATTTTGGCATCGCCAGCAAGGAGCAGCGCGAAGCCATCAAAGAAGCGGCAAAGGGAACGAGCTTCTCCACGGCCTTTGGCAAGATTCTCAAGCGCCTGCTTGGATGCGGCGTCGGCGTGCACCATGCTGGCATGTTGCCGCGCTATCGCCTGCTGGTCGAGCGCTTGGCGCAGCAGGGCCTGCTGCCCGTCATTTGCGGCACCGACACACTCGGCGTCGGCATCAACGTGCCCATCCACACCGTGATCCTCACTGCGCTCACCAAGTTCGATGGTTACAAGATGCGTCGTCTGCGCGCCCGCGAGTTCCATCAAATTGCCGGTCGCGCCGGTCGCTCGGGCTTCGATACCGAGGGCATGGTGATCGCCGAGGCACCCGAGCACGAGATCGAGAATGCCAAGCTTATGGCCAAGGCGGGCGACGACCCCAAAAAACTCCGTAAGATTAAAAAGAAAAAGGCCCCCGAGGGCTTTGTCTCATGGAACAAGCAAACTTTTGAGCGCCTGATCGAGACGCAACCCGAAACACTCAAGCCACGCCTGCGCATCACGCACTCTATGGTGATTAGTGTGGTCGAGCAGGGCGGCAATGCCCGAGCCCGCGTACATGACCTCATCGAGACAAGCCTGCAGACCCCCGAAGAGAAGGCCAAGCTTGAGGTTCGCGCCGACGAGATCTTCGCCACGCTCATCGACTCCGGCGTCGTCGTGCGCACCGAGGTGCCGCCCGCACCCGACGCTCCGGCTGACGCCGCGCCGGATATCGACTACGCGCTGACGGTCGACCTGCCCGAGGACTTTGCGCTCGACCAGCCGCTCTCGCCGTTTTTGCTTGCCGCGCTGGAGCTGCTCGACCCCGAAAGTGAGACCTATACCATGGACCTCATCTCGATGGTCGAGGCCACGCTCGAGGACCCCAAGCAGGTATTGCGTGCACAGGAGCGCGCCGCACGCGATCGCGCTATGGCCGAGATGAAGGCCGACGGCATCGAGTATGAGGAACGCTTGGAGCGCATTCAAGACGTCACGTACGAAAAGCCGCTCGAGGATTTGCTCGACGCCGCTTTTGACAAGTACTGCCAGGAAGTGCCCTGGGCAAACGACTACCAGCTCTCTCCCAAGAGTGTCCTGCGCGATATGCTGGAAAGCGCGAGCGATTTTAAGGGTTACATTCAAAAGCTCGGCATCGCCCGCTCCGAGGGCATTTTGCTTCGCTACCTGGCAGAGGCCTACCGTTCGCTCGACCGCACCGTACCCATCGAGAAGCGCGACGAGCGCCTGCGCGACATTATCTCGTGGCTGGGCTTTGTGGTGCGCTCGGTGGACTCGAGCCTGGTGGACGAGTGGGAGAACGCCGGCAACCCGGCAGCCCTCGATGCCGCGCCGCCACAGGGCATCGACGAGGTCGTGGCGGACCGCCGCGGCTGCACGCTGCTGGTGCGCAATGCGCTCTTCCGCCGCGTGACCCTTGCCGCCCGTGAGCACGTTCGCGACCTAGGCGAGCTCGACGACGACTGGGGCATGAGCGAGATCCGCTGGCAAAAGGCCCTCGATGCCTACCATGAGCAGCACGAGGAAATCCTCACCGACGGAGACGCCCGCAGCGCCGCGATGTTTTCCATCGATGAGTCCGACGAGAAAACCGCGCACGTATGGCACGTGCACCAGATCTTTGCCGACGAGGACGGCGATCACGACTTTGGCATCATGGGCGATGTCGATCTGGACGCCACGCAAGACGGCGGTGAAGTCATCTTCAAAAACTACCGCGTCGGCTTTATCGAAGACCTGCTCGAGGACTAGTCGAACATATTGGAACGAAACGAAGCGGGGCCGTTGGCAATATCGCCAGCGGCCCCGTTTTTGCACTATACGCTATGCCTTACTCGGTATCCTCGACCTCATACGAATCCGCCTCGGCTGGCTCATCGTTTGTCTCTGGCGCAGCCCCGCGCGCCTCGTCAAACGCCGCCTTCATGGTCTTGTTGCCCCACGTGAGCTTGCGAATGGTAAGATCGTCGGCCTTCTTGTTGGCTAGGCGCAGATTGTTCTCGGAGGACAGCAATGCCTCCTTGGTTTTCTGCAGATGGCTAATCGTCTTGTCAATCTCATCGATTGCCGTTTGGAACTTGCGGCTCGCGATCTCGTAGTTGCGACCGAAATCATTCTTGAACTTCTCCATCTTGGCTTCGAAGTTCGTGACGTCGATATTCTGCTGTTTGTACTCCGCTAGCTCCTGCTTATAGCGCAGTGAGCCCATGGCGGCGTTGCGAAGGAGCGTGATCATGGGAATGAAAAACTGCGGGCGAATCACGTACATCTTCTCGTAGCGATAGCTCACGTCGACTATCCCTACGTTATAGAGCTCGCTCTCGGGCTCAAGCAGCGTGCAGAGCACCGCGTACTCACAGCCTTTCTGGCGACGATCGTGATCGAGTTTCTTAAAGAAGTCCTCGTTTTTATGCTTGGTCGCGGTCTCATCGTTTTCGTTTTTCATCTCGAACATAATCGAAATGACCTCGTTGCCGCTCGCGTCGCACTCGCGGAAGATAAAGTCGCCCTTGGTACCCTCGGACGCATCGTTATCCTTCTCGAAGTACGCGTTGGGAAATGCCGTCATGCGCAGACGGTTAAACTCGGTCTCGCAGTGCTGCTCGAGCGACTCGCCCACCATCTTGGTGGACAGACGGACCTTCATGTCCTTAAGGCGCTCGATCTCTTCATCCTTGTAGCGAATCAGGTCATCGCTCGCGCGCTTGGCCTGCGCAAGCTCGAGCTCGTGTGCCGCCTTGGCCTGTTCCTCGCGAGAATCGCGCACCGCCAGCTCGCTCGTCAGTTTGGCACGCGCCTCATCGCGCTCTCGCTCCGCCGCGGCGACCGCCTTCGACAGCTCCATTTTTGCAGAAAGTTCTTGCTCACGAAGCTGTGCACGAAGGCCCTCGGCCTCGCGCTCAGACTGAGCCTTTGCGGCGGAAAACTTCTCTTGTACCTTCGCACGATAGTCAGCAAGCGCGCGTTCGGCCTCGCTGCGAGCGGCATCGAGCTCACGCTGCGACTCTGCCGCGGCAGCGGCAAGCGCCATCTCCTGGGCCTTGTCCGCAGCGGCAAGCCTGGCCTGCAGCTCGGCAATCTGAGCATCACGTGCAGCTAAATCGTTTTGAGCGGCATTGCGCGCCGCCGACTCGACGAGCTTGGCTTCGTCATCTTTGCGCTCCAGCTGCGCACGCAAATTGTCGATCTCGCGCTGGAGTTCGGCATTCTCCTTTTGAGCGTTGGCTCGTGCCTCTACCGCCGCGCGCTGGCTTGCACTCTCGCGCTCTGCGGCAGCGCCCTCGAGCTTGGCGCGCAGCTCGGCGAGCTCAGCATCGCGCTTGGCAACCTCTTGTGCCAGCTGTTGAGCTGCAGCGTTCTTCTGCTCGGTAAGCTGAGCGTTGCGCTGGGACTCTGCCTCTTGCAAGGCAGCCATCGAACGCGAGCGCTCAAGCTCCAGCGCTTGCTCGCCCTCGCGCTGGACCGCCTTCACACGCTCATCCAGGTCGCGCGAAAACTCGGCATTGCGCACTTGCTTGACGATATCCGCATAGCCGGATGCATCGACCTTAAATACTTCGCCACAATGCGGGCACTTGATCTCGTTCATAGCAGCTCCTCGCTGGACGCAAATTTCAACCGCCTACACTCTACCGCGCCGCACGGACAAAAAAGGCGCCGCCGCCATAATGGCAACGGCGCCAGAACCGCCACAAAGGTGCCCGTCCCCTTTGTGGCGTTTTGTGTGACGGTTCGAGAATTACAATCCAAAGAAGCCTAGGATTTGGTCACGGCTTACGGGCTTGTACTCGTTGGCATCGAGGCCGACATCGTAGCGAAAGATAGGACGTTCGCGATCGCGGTTGCGCGTATTGGTGCGGTCTCCCCTGCTGTGGATATGCCCGTGCAGCATGATGGCGCCACGTGCCTTGCCATTCCAGCTGAGCATGGGGTAGTGGCTCATAACCAGACGATGACCCTTGGCATAGCCGGGGGCAATCTCCAGGTAATCACGCACGTCTTCCCAAATCTGCGGCACGTCGGGATCTTCCCAGTCGCCGTCATGGTTACCACGGATGAGCGTCACGTTCTGGCATTCAATGCGTTTACGCAGGCGCTCCGCCTCCGCCAGGGGCAAACGATAGGTAAAGTCACCCAGAATATAGAGGCGGTCATCCGCAGCCACGCACTCATTGATGGCATCGATGACCTTGCGGTTCATCTCCTCAACCGAGCCAAACGGTCGGTCCATGTCGTGCAAGATATTCGTGTCGCCCAGGTGCAGGTCGGCGGTAAACCACATCATCGTCTCAGTCCTCATTTCGCAACGCGTCCAACTCGTGCTAAGTATACAGACGCAGCGATGCGGCAGTTACCCAAAGAGCCCGCCAAACAGTCCGCGACGGCGCTTGTCTTTCTTTTTCGACGCATCACCCTGAGTTTTCTTGTCCTGTCGCATCTTACGGTCCTGCTCCAGCTCATCGTCGTCGAGTAGCATATCCCACTCAAACGAATCGTCCGTCAGATCGAACAGGTCATCGTCATCAAACATGGCAGCCTCCCTTACCGATTAGCGGGCATCCACCACATAGAGGCCAACGCGCACCTGGTGCCACGGGCTACGCTCGGGGGCAACCTGCTGCACGCGGGCCTCAAATACGTCCTCATGGCCGTAATACATCATCAAGGACAGCGGACCGACCTCGTTTCCCGGAACATAGCCAAGCTTGGTGTTGCCGTAGTAGATCGCAACCGCCTCGGGATCATGGGGATTATCGCGCTCGGCGCACAGCGTCAGTTTATCGCCCGCTTTAAGATCGCCCAGGACCAAAGCGCCGTCGGCATACTGAAATCCCGCAATGTGAAACGACAGAAGAACACGTGAAGGCTCGTACATGGCAACTCCCCTAACGGCCGGATAAAACGGCGTTTAACCTTATTGAGAAGTCTACGGGTCCGTGCGGACACAAATTCATCCTGCCTGCGTCTTTTCGACCGTTTGTCCCTACGCCATCTGATTTTAATGCACAAACATGCGCACGAATTTGTGCTTCCAGTTTGCGTAAGGGGCATAGCGAAATGGCACGTCCAGCCACGTTGCCTTGTTCACGATGCTCTTCTTGTGGCTAAACGTATCGAAGCTCTCGCGTCCATGGTACTGCCCCATACCGCTCGCTCCCATGCCGCCAAAGCCCATATGGCTCGTAGCCAGATGCATGATCGTGTCGTTGACGCAACCGCCACCAAAGGGCACGTAACGCACAAAGCGCTGCTGAACCTCACGGTCCTGGCTAAAGATATACAGGGCCAGCGGCGTCGGACGATCCGTAATAAACGTCTCGGCCTCGTCTAGGCTCTCAAACGTCAGCACCGGCAAGATGGGACCGAAAATCTCCTCCTGCATCACGGCGTCATCGGGGGCCACGCCGTCCAAAATTGTCGGCTCAATCTTGAGCGAAGTCTCGCGCGCAGCACCTCCAAGCACGACCTTATCGGAATCGATTAGCCCATGCACCCGCGCAAAATGCTTGGCATTGACGATATGCCCGTAATCCTCGTTGTCGAGCGGATGCTCGCCAAACATACGGCGCGCCTCTTCCTTGATGAGGCCCAGCAACTCGTCATGCACACGCGTATCGACCAGCAGGTAGTCGGGCGCCACACAGGTCTGCCCCACGTTGAGCCATTTACCAAAGGCGATACGCCGTGCCGCAACCTTCAAGTTTGCCGTCGCATCCACGATGCAGGGACTCTTTCCACCCAGTTCAAGCGTCACGGGCGTAAGGTTTTTACTTGCGCGCTCCATGACGAGCTTGCCGACCGGAACGCTACCGGTAAAGAAGATCTTGTCCCAGCACTCATCGAGCAGCGCTTCGTTCTCGGCGCGCCCGCCCTCGACAACTGTCACCAGGCACGAATCAAATGCCTCTTCGCAGATCTGCTTGAGCACCGCACTCGATGCCGGAGCATAGGCGCTCGGCTTGATGACCACAGTATTGCCCGCGGCAAGGGCGCCGGCGAGCGGCTCGAGCGTTAGCAAAAACGGGTAGTTCCACGGGGCCATGATGAGCGTGACGCCATAGGGCACGGCTTGCGTTTTGCACACACTCACGGCGTTGGCAAGGTCGCACGGACGCAGGCGCGGACGACTCCATCGAGCCACATGCGCGATCTGATGACGAATCTCGGAAAGCGACGTGCCGATCTCGCACATATACGCCTCGTCATGCGACTTTCCCAAATCGGTCTTGAGCGCATGGGCAATATCGGCCTCGTGGGCCCGCACCGCATCGCGTAAACTCACGAGCGCACGACGTCGAGCATCGACATCAAACGTGGCATGCGTCTTAAAGTAGACGCGCTGGTCTCCGACGATGCGCGCAATTTCCTCGGTGTTCATGGACCCTCCTAGTTCTCGCCCTCAAACATACCACCCGCGACGACCTCGTACATGCGCATCAGCTCCAAACGGTCCATCAAAAGTGGAACGGGGTACAGCGGATTGGCCTCGACATCGGCATGCGCCGCCGTCTCGGGAATGTCAGAGCGGCGAATGCCCGTCACATATTTGGGAATGTCCAAGGCGGCGTTCATTCGATCGACCCAATCGATAAAGGCCTCGACGGCATGCGTCAGGGCGTCCATGCCCGTCTGCCCCGTAATGGAGGCGAGCAGACCGCGCGTAAACTCGGGGTCGTGCACCGCAAAGCGCGGGATAAGCACAAAGTCGTTAATGGGGTACTTGTAGTGCGTCTCGTCATCGGTGATAACCGCCGCGAGCGTAACTTCGCTTCCCGTACCGGCGGTAGTGGGAACCGCAATAAGCAGCGGCAGGAGACGGTGGACGCGCAGCAGACCGCGCATCTTGTTGATGGGCTTGTTTGGCTGTGCGATGCGTGCTCCCACGTCCTTGGCACAGTCCATGGCCGAGCCACCGCCAAAGCCGATAATGGCCTGGCAGGCGCTCTCTCAGCATGCTCCAGAATGCGTGGCTCGGTATAGGGCAGCACCGGCAATGCGATGCGAAAACCGTTTGATACGTTCGGCACCAGGCGCAGTGGGCTAGATGCATAAAGGAAACTCCCTCATTTGTTGATTGGTCAACATTTGCTCGACCGATTCTACTCATCGGAGCTCGCAGGCGGCCCGCCAATCGTTAATCAATCAACATCTTCATATCTCAAAATTGTTTTATCAAAAATCATTCCTAATAGGCTTCACATTTTGTTGCATTTATGGATAATAGAACTCGTCAAGACGCACGTCCGGAGAGGGCCCTTACGGGATCGGACAAGCGCCCCATCGCCATCCATCGAAAGGATCGAATCATGAAATTTGTTTGCCCCGTTTGCGGTTATGTGGAAGAGTTCGACGGCGACCAGCTGCCCGAGGATTTTAAGTGCCCCCAGTGCGGCGTTCCCGGTTCTCGTTTCCTGAAGCAGGAGGAGGGCAAGCTCGAGTGGGCTGCCGAGCACGTCGTGGGCGTCGCCAAGATGGAGGGCGTCTCCGAGGACATCGTTGCCGACCTGCGCGCCAACTTTGAGGGCGAGTGCTCTGAGGTCGGTATGTACCTGGCCATGGCTCGCGTCGCCCATCGCGAGGGCTATCCCGAGATCGGCCTATACTGGGAGAAGGCTGCCCACGAGGAGGCCGAGCACGCCGCCAAGTTCGCCGAGCTCCTGGGCGAGGTCGTGACCGACTCCACCAAGAAGAACCTCGAGATGCGCGTTGAGGCCGAGAACGGCGCCACCGCCGGCAAGACCGATCTTGCCAAGCGTGCCAAGGCCGCTGGCCTCGATGCCATCCACGATACCGTGCACGAGATGGCTCGCGACGAGGCCCGCCACGGCAAGGCTTTCGCCGGCCTGCTCAAGCGCTACTTTGGCTAAGCCAACCGCCTGAGAGATAATCTCTAACTTTAAAGGGCCCGAACCGCATGGTTCGGGCCTTTTTTCGTGTCTCATAAACTCGTTAACGCCCTGAAATAGGGCCACTTTCGGCATCGACTTCTCGTCAAAAACTAAGTGAGTAGACTTTTTGGAACTTGCCGAGCAGACCATCCATATTGCTCTATAAAGCCGCAGGTAAATGACTTGTTGCAAAACGGCCTGGTCGCCATCACGCCAAAAGTCTACTCACTTAGATCCGCGCCGTCCACGATCGAGCTGTTTTGTGTCCAATGGACATCTTTCCGTCGATTACTCCCAATTTTGTCCAGTCAACGAATAGTTCAGAACGGAGTAATGCCTCAGCCCTTTGCTCATCCGAGCTTTTATAGCGATATTCAACATCGAGCATCCTGCATACGGCCTTAACGATCGCACGGAATCTATCCTCATCGGATATCTGTCCGTGTGTCAGGAGAAGCACGTCGTAGCCCATGGCTTGAAGCGCCGTCATGCGGTCAGCGTCACGCAAGCCATCCCCCGCGCGCCCGTGCGAGGCCTTTCCCTGACATTCAATGGCCACCTGCCGCCTCCCGTCCGGCGAGGAAAGAAGTAGATCGATATATACGCGGGTCTTTCCTACAATCGCTCGAGCACTTGTGCTTAGCACCACTTTGACATTGAGCTCTATGCCGCAAAACCCTTCACCTCCCAGGGCTCGCGGCAGTCCAAGCAACAAATACGCCTCGACCTCAAAAGGCGAGGCGGCACCCAATGGAACGAGATGCGATACCGCCATAAATCGATTGCCGTAACGCATCCCGCAAACATCTGAACAAAAACGGTCGAGGTCCCCATCCAAAACCAAAGCGTCGCGACGCCATAAATTTGAGGCGGTGCCGCCCTCGGACGGGTAGCGCACCCAACCCAACGTTGTCGAAATCGTACCCGAATCAATTGCACGCGAAAGCTCCACCTCAAGTGCCGCCGGCAGGGCGCATACCGCAAACAAGCCGCACATCTCCGCCAATACCAGCAGAAGTTGGAGATCCGTCAGATGTCGAGACATGATAAATGCCGTCAGTAGAGGAGACGTGACCAAAAATCCATGCTCCGTTTCCAGCACGGATTCCCTGGGGAGTTCACCAAGAAACAGCCGCTGCCTAATGTTGGCAGGGCAAGTCCGTTTGTTTCTCGTCCGAACCAATGTATACAACGGAAAACCGAGCGCGACCGCAGCCGTCGGGTTGCGGACGAGGTCATATCGCTGCCGGTCTTCATCCGGCCGCGGAAGCGGAGGACACAAAGCGCGGACTTGAGGGGGCAAACGCCAGTACCTAAAAGCCGATATGTCACAAAGTAGATCCTTCATAAGCACAGGAAAGCACGAATTTCAACCCAGTCGGTCTCTCATTGGCGCGAACGCACCAAAAATGGAGCCGAACGAACTGCAAAGTTTTCAACAGCCCCCCCAACTGGCCAAAATCTTACCGAGAACTGGACGAAGCCCTGTTGAAAACCCCATTTTTTTTCTCATGCGGAAGCTTTGCGCGGCAAGTGAGTAGACTTTTTGGGACATCCCGAGCAAACCGATGATCCCACTTCTCAAAACCACAGGTAGATAGCTTGTTACAAAACTGTCTGGTCGCCAAAGTGCTAAAAGTCTACTCACTTAGGTTACAGAGTGCCCCATTAGCTGCGATTCCAGGGTATTAAGCACCTCCGGACTCAGGTCGTCATACTGGACAAGAATTTGAGTTGAGTTTTCAGGGACAGATGCGCCATCGGCACACCAATAACAGTTACTGATATCGATAAAAGGGATGCTCGAGCGCGTGAGGGCCTGCGCAAAAGAGCTTCCGCCCGTTCCCCGCTCCGCAACCACGGTGCAGTAAAGGCCTGCGTCTGCATGCTCGATCGAAACCTCTCCTACTGGAAACGCATTCCGTACAAGCGCCGCCAGGCCATCACGCGCCTCACGAGCACGAACGCGCACGCGGTTCACATGTCGCTCGTAATCACCCGATTCCAGCAAACGAGCCAAAGCGACCTGGTCGACAGAGCTCACCGACGAGGCGTAGAAACCAAGGTTGCACCTAAACCGCTCCATCAGCTCATCGGGCAACACCATGTACGCTAGACGCAACGCCGATGAAAGGCTCTTCGAAAACGTGTTGGTGTAGATAACCGATTGAGCGGCATCGATCGAAGCAAGCGCGGGAATCGGCTTGCCGGCCAGACGAAACTCGCAATCAAAGTCATCTTCGATGAGATATCTACCTGGTCGCTCGGCGGCCCAGCTCAGCAGCGCATAGCGACGCGCAATGCTCGTCACAAGGCCGGTCGGATACTGATGGGACGGCATCAGGTGAAGGACATCGGTCCCAGTTTTCTGCAGAGCGCTCAAGTCTACGCCCTCATCATCCAACGGGATATGTCGAACTTTGCAACCCATAGCCTGATAGATGCGCGTCAGGCGCAAATAGCCCGGGTCCTCAACGGCATACACTTTGTCGGCGCCAAGCAACTGAACCAACATGGTATCGAGCAGCTGGGCGCCCGCACCGATAACAACGTTGTTGGGGTCGACATTCATGCCCCTTGTCCCGCGCAGATGGTGGGCAATTGCGCGTCGTAGCCGAGTGGTGCCCTGTGCCGGCGCGGTCGAAAAGATTTCGCGCTCGTCTTCGGATGCCAGCGTCGCCCGCAGCGCGCTTTGCCAAAGCCGCGCCGCCTCCAAAGCAGAAGGAGAAAGTGCATCGAATCGCTCGACCTGTCCGTTGACATCATGCGCGCCGGAACCCGCAGAGACGGCATCCCGGTCGATGCCCTCTGCAGCCAAAGCCAAAACCGGTGCATCCGGAAGCTTGCAAGCGTAGTAACCACGACGCGGCATTGAGCAAATATAGCCCTCGGCAAGTAACTGGCTATATGCATTCTCGATGGTAATGACACTGATTCTCAGATGATTGGCAAAGGCGCGCTTAGACGGAAGATGCTCCCCCGCCGCAATGCGTCCAGCAACGATATCATCTCGAATTTGCTGGTAAATATACTCATAGAGCGATGCTTCGCCGCGTTTTTCCAAATTGTAGTCAAGCATGAGTTTATCACCTGACCTTATTGAGTCATTCAATCTGGTATTAGTCTGGCCTTATTATTATCTCGAAAACTGAGTATTTCGCCATACCCAGCTCCCCGATAGGATGTTCCGTCAAGCAATGCACATGCCAACCAAGGGAGCAACCATGGCAGAACAGACCAGCAAGGCCGATCGCGTCAAACTCAATCGCGAGCTCGCGCAGATGCTCAAGGGCGGCGTCATCATGGACGTCACCACGCCCGAGCAGGCACGCATCGCCGAAGAGGCGGGCGCCTGCGCCGTCATGGCACTCGAGCGCATCCCGGCCGACATCCGTGCCGCAGGCGGCGTCTCACGCATGAGCGACCCCAAGATGATCAAGGGCATCCAAGAGGCCGTCTCCATCCCCGTTATGGCCAAGTGCCGCATCGGCCACATTGTCGAGGCGCAGGTCCTGCAGGCCATCGAGATCGATTACATCGACGAGTCCGAGGTTCTCTCCCCTGCCGACGACGTCTATCACATCGACAAGACCCAGTTTGACGTGCCGTTTGTCTGCGGCGCCCGCGATCTGGGCGAGGCGCTGCGCCGTGTTGCCGAGGGCGCCACGATGATTCGCACCAAGGGTGAGCCGGGTACGGGCGATGTCGTCCAGGCCGTGCGTCACATGCGCAAGATTCAAAAGCAGATCCGCGACGTTGTTGCCCTGCGCGATGACGAGCTCTTTGAGGCAGCCAAGCAACTGCAGGTTCCGGTCGAGCTGGTCCGCGAGGTCCATGCCACGGGCAAGCTTCCCGTCGTGAACTTTGCCGCCGGCGGCGTAGCGACCCCCGCCGACGCCGCGCTGATGATGCAGCTGGGCGCCGAGGGCGTCTTTGTGGGATCGGGCATCTTTAAGAGCGGCAACCCGGCCAAGCGCGCCGCCGCCATCGTCAAGGCCGTGGCAAACTTCACCGATGCCAAACTCATTGCCGAGCTTTCGGAGGACCTGGGCGAGGCCATGGTGGGCATCAACGCCGACGAGATCGAGATTATCATGGAAGAGCGCGGGCGCTAGTCCGGCAGAAAGGATCGCCCATGAGCGATTATGCAGACCAAACGGTCGCCGTGCTGGCGGTCCAAGGCGCTTTTGCCGAGCACGAAGCAAGACTATCCGAGCTGGGCGCACACTGTATTGAGCTGAGGCAGGCGGCCGATTTGCAGCAGAACTTTGACCGTCTGGTACTTCCCGGCGGCGAGTCCACCGTTCAGGGCAAGCTACTTGCCGAACTCGATATGCTCGAGGATCTTCGTACCCGCATTGTTGAAGGCATGCCTGTACTGGGAACTTGTGCCGGTCTGATTCTGTTGGCGCGCGACCTTGCCGCCCACGATGACAAGGGGACACCGCGCTTGGCAACCATGGATATACTCGTTGAGCGCAATGCCTATGGCAGGCAGCTCGGCAGTTTTCGCACCCAGGGGCAGGTAGGCGGTATCGACGGTGAAGTGCCGTTAACGTTTATCCGTGCACCCCGCATCGTCGAGGTGCACGGCAATGCCAAGGCCTTAGCGAAAGTCGACGGACGAATCATCGCCGCGCGCCAGGGCAACCAGCTCGGCGTAACCTTCCACCCCGAACTCGATGACGACACCCGCCTCCACGAGCTCTTCCTCCAAATGTAGGCAGAAAACAAACGAACGTGGATTTTCGGACGCATAGCAAATGAGAGTGGAAATCCCCCACTTTGAGCTTGGATGCAGGCTCAAACCGGGAGATTATCCACTCTCATGCTATGTAGTCGTTGGGGACGTTCTCAAACGACTAGTCAAACAAGAACGTCCCCAACGACTACATTGCGATAGACGGCCACGTTTGCCCAGATAATACCGACCAAAATAAACCTGTCCCTTTTTGGCAGGTTTGGATCAAGGCAACGCCGATGTTTTGGCAACGACAGCGAAAACCCGTACACGCGAGCAGGGTGCCTTGAAACGAGGCGGCATTGACCTTCTGGTCATGCCGCCGAAGTTGAAAGGCAGATTGCCGCTCTGGCGGGCTTGCAGCGTCGGCCCGTTACGGCGTTTGGTAAAACGCCGTAACTAAAAACGGTTGCCGCGGAAGCCACCGCCGTTGCGGCCGCCACGGTCGCCGCCTCGACCGCCGCGGTCGCCGCCACGGTTGCCGCCGAAGCCGCCACGGTTGCCACCGCGGTCGCCATAGCCACCACGGTTGCCGCCAAAGCCGCCGCGACCGCCACGATCGCCGCCACGGTCACCAAAGCCGCCACGGCCACCGCGACCACCACGGTCGCTGCCACGGCCACCGCGGTCGCCAAAGCCGCCGCGACCGCCACGGTCGCCGCCACGGCCACCACGGTCGTCACGGCCGCCGCGAGGACCGCGATCCTCGTCCAGACCCATGGCGACGAGCGGAGCGATAACCTTATCGAGCGCGGCCATCAGCTCGGTGGCCTCCTCGTAAGAAAGCTCGGGCAGGAGCTTCTCCTTCTTGTTGGCAAGCTCGACCAGGCCCTCAGCGGCATCCTCGGCAGCGAAGACGACGATCTTGCGCATATCGCCCTCGGCGTTGTCGATGCGGCCGACCAGATCGGCAGCCTCGGCCTCGGCCATCAGGCCATCGAGCTCACGAAGGCGCATGCCCAGCAGATCGGACATTTCCTTCTGCTCCATCTTGGGCTTGAGGTCAAGGAGCTTGATGGCGCGCTCGATGTTCGCCATACGCTCGGCCTTGGCCTCCTCCTCCTTGGAAATAGCAAAGCGACGGCTACGCAGCAGGCGGGCGGCCTTCTGCATCTTGTCCATCAGCTCTTCGTCATCGTAATCAACGGCGGCCTCGACAACCTCGGCCTCCTCCTCGGCGGAAACCTCGTCAGCAGCCTCAACCTCGGTAGCTTCGGTCTCCACGGTCTCGACTGCCTCGACCTCGGCAGCCATGGTCTCGTTCTCGGTCTCGTTCATGATCTCTTCGTTCTCGGACATGAGACTCCTTCTTGGCCCTCTCGGGCATCATCGCCCCATTCGCGGGGCCCGTCGCGCACTCTTTGCGCTTTAAACATTCATGCCTCTCGGCAAAACGTCCCTTAGTTTATGGTGTCGCCATCCAATCTAGCTGCAGAATCTATATGCACACATTAATGCGACATGTCGCGGTATCATGGCCTGAACCAAACGTGTCCACCTTAAGGAGCCCGCCATGATTAAGCCCATCATGAAATCCGAGTTCTTTTTGCGCCTGCCTTCCGAAGACGCAGGGCCCGACGATGCCGTAATCGGGCAGGACCTCCTGGATACGCTCCACGAGCATGAGCACGAGTGCGTGGGGCTCGCCGCCAACATGATCGGCGTGCGCAAACGCATCATCTGCGTAAAGGACGGCAACAGGACGCTCCTGATGTACAACCCTCAAATTCTTGAGCAGGTCAATGCCTATCAGACCAGCGAAGGATGCCTCTCGCTGATCGGCGAGCGTCCCTGCACCCGCTATCGTCGCATTAAGGTGGAGTATTTGGACGAGAACTTCGTCCACCGCATCACAAACTTCTCGGGCTACACCGCCGAGATCATCCAGCACGAAATCGACCACTGCAACGGCGTCGTTATATAGTTCCGCGAGTCAAGGAAAATGATCTGTTTTCCTCCGTCCCCTTTGGATCATGGTAACGACGCAGGCTGAGCACACGACAGCGAGCGAGCCGCATTTGCGCCAAGGTGACGTGAAATGAGAGGGCGCTGACCTTCTGGTCGCGCCCTCGAAATTGAACGTCAGATTGGCGTGAATGCGGCTCGCGTAGCGTCAAGCGGTCCGCCGTTCGGTAGAACGGCGGAACCAATTAGGACTGGCGGTAATGGTCAAAGAAATCGGCGAGGTCTTCGAGCGACTCTTTG
Organism: Collinsella sp. SGI.178; assembly: GCF_050313495.1. Lineage (NCBI taxonomy): Bacteria > Bacillati > Actinomycetota > Coriobacteriia > Coriobacteriales > Coriobacteriaceae > Collinsella > Collinsella sp. SGI.178. The sequence goes on from NZ_JBNPLM010000015.1 coordinate 47,769, forward strand.
AGCACTTCCATGCGCGGCAGGTACACGATGCGGAAGTGGTCGGGCTCAGCCCAGTTGAAGCCGCCGCCACGCGTGATGAGAATCTTCTTCTCGTGCAGCAGGTCGAGGGCAAACTGCTCGTCATCGGTGATGTTGAACTTTTTAACATCCATCTTGGGGAAGATATAAAACGCCGCACGCGGCTTGACCACCGAGATGCCGTCGATCTTGCTGAGCGCCTCATACACAAAGTTGCGCTGCTCGTAGACACGACCGCCGGGGCGGATGTAGTCGTTAACCGACTGATGGCCGCCAAGCGCCGTCTGGACGATCGACTGGGCCGGCACGTTGGAGCACAGGCGCATGTTGGAGAGCATGTTGATGCCCATGATGAAGTCGCTCATGCAGCGCTGGTTGCCCGAAAGCACCATCCAGCCAATGCGATAGCCCGCGATCATATGCGACTTGGACAGGCCGCTAAACGTAATGCAGGGCAGGTCGGGGGCGAGCGATGCAATGGAGACGTGCTCGTAGCCGTCCATGCACAGGCGGTCATAGATCTCGTCGGCAAAAATCATGAGCTGGTGCCTGCGCGCGATCTCAACGATGCCCTCGAGCACCTCGCGCGGATAGACAGAGCCCGTGGGGTTGTTGGGGTTGATGATGACGAGGGCCTTGGTCGCGCTCGTGATCTTGGACTCCATATCCTGCAGATCGGGATACCAATCGGCCTGCTCGTCACACAGATAGTGCACGGGATGTCCACCGGCAAGAGTTGCGCACGCCGTCCACAGCGGATAATCGGGGCTGGGAATCAGAATCTCGTCGCCATTGTCGAGCAGCGCGTTCATCGAAAGCTGAATGAGCTCGGACACGCCGTTGCCCGTGTAGATATGTTCCATCTGAACATTGGGCAGGCCCTTGATCTGCGAATACTGCATGATCGCCTTGCGCGCAGAGAACAGACCGCGCGAGTTGGAATAGCCTTCGCAGTCGGGCAGCTGCTGGCGCATGTCCTTAATGACCTCATCGGGCGTGCGGAAACCAAAGGGCGCCGGATTACCGATGTTGAGCTTGAGGATGCACTCGCCTTCGTCCTCCATACGGGCTGCCTCGTCGACAACGGGGCCGCGCACGTCATACAGAACGTTCTCGAGTTTGGTGGATTTAGAAAAAGTACGCATGGTGGTGCTCCTTGCAATTTGATCTGAGGGATGGGGTTCGGGCTTGGAAACGTTGTGGGTCGATGATGTCTCGCCTTGATCGGCGTCACCGGCGAGCAGCCAGGTAACATCGACCTCCAAAATGCGGGCGAGCAGCTCTGCCACATCGCGCCGCGGAATCGTCTTGCCGCTCACATATTGGCTCATCTGACTCTTGCCGAGTTTTTTGCCGAGCATCTCCGATGCGCGGATTACGTCCGACTGGCGAACGTCGCGATCGGACATAGCCTGTCGCAGGCGATCGCTAAACGTCTCTTGGGTCACAGGAACCTCCTTGCTGGCAAAGTTCAATTTATAGAACACGAATTGAACCAAGGTTCAATTTAGCAAGCAGTATAGCGCCGTGCTATTTCTAAAAGTTCAATTTCAAAAATAACATGACCCAAACCTCAAGATTTATCCCAAGGCGGTAACGACGTGCGCCCATTTAGAGGTATTCGAGAAAACGGGCGGCGGCAAGCGAAACATCGGCCGTTCGATATATGGCGTTGATCTGCCGATGGGGATGCCCTTCGAGCGGACGCACGGCAACATCGAACTGACAGCGGCGCATGATGAGCGCGGGAAGAATGCTCACACCCAGGCCGTCCTCGACCATAGCCATAATCGCATAGTCATCCCAGGTCGACAGTTTTGAGTGCACTGCCAGTCCCGCCCGACGAAACAGCGGCGTAATCTCGTCATCGGTGCCGCGTTCTAGCAGAATAAACTGCTCGTTGGCCAAGTCGGCAAGAGAGACGACCTCCGCCGTGGCAAACAACGAGCCTGACGGCACTACCGCCATTAACTCGTCACGCACCAAAGGCAGCGATGTCATGCCGTTTTCTCGGGGCTCACGAGGGATAAAGCCCAGATCGCAGCGACCCTCTGCCACCCATTGTTCAATCTCTGAATAGTCGCCCATCAGCAACTCGTAATCGACGTCTGGATGATCAGCACGAAAACGCGCAATCACCGGCGGCAGCACGTGGGTCGCCACGCTCGAAAACGTACCGATGCAGATTTTGCCGCGCATGAGCCCGCGCATCTCATCCACCCGTCGCTGCAAGCGAACGAATTCCTCGCAGAGCGCCTCGACAGCCGGCATGACCTGCCGCCCGTCGGCAGAAAGAGCAACACCTTCACGACTGCGGTCGAGTACCTTAAAGCCCCAATCGGCCTCAAGATCGGCCACCATGCGGCTCACGCCCGATTGCGAGTAGCTCAGGCGCTCGGCAGCACGCGTAAAGCTTCCAGCGCGCACGGTCTCCAGCAGCACCTGCATCTTTTGAATATTCGTTTCCACGACATGCCTCCACCTTTGCATGAGTTTTTGTCATGTTTTCCATGCATTATATTCGCTTTTCTTCTAAAGCCAGTTCACCCATAGTGAACATGCACAGATATAGAGGGGACGGCAGCGCATGAACAACGGATTGATTACGTATTTAGCAGCATTGTTGTTGTTTGGCTCCAACGGCATCATCGCTGCGGCCATCGCACTCCCGAGCTCCGATATCGTGCTGCTACGCACTTTTCTGGGAGCCCTTTCGCTTGTCGCCATCCTCGCCATTACCCAGCGCCATAAGCTGCAGGCGCCTTCTCGCCCCCGCGAAGCCGCAGCCCTCCTCCTCTCGGGAGCCGCGCTGGGCGCCAGCTGGATTTTTCTGTTCCGCGCTTATCAGACGATCGGCGTCGGCGTTTCTTCGCTGCTGTACTACTGCGGCCCCATCATCGTCATGGCCCTCTCGCCGTTTATCTTTGGCGAAAAACTAACCGGTGGCAAAATCGCCGGGTTTATCGCAGTCGCCTGCGGCGCTTTTCTCATTGCAGCGCAAGGTCTAGGCGGCAATATGCCCATTGCGGGCATCGTCTGCGGAATCGCCTCGGCCTTCTGTTATGCATTGATGGTCATCGCCAGCAAGGGCGCACCGCACATCGAAGGCCTCGAGAACTCCGCGCTCCAGGTGAGCGCCGCCTTTGTGACCGCGCTGGTCCTTACACTCGTCACCCAAGGCACCCCCTCATTCCTGTCCGCCAGTATCGCCGCAACCATCGATTGGCGCGCCGTCGCTATGCTCGGCATCGTCAACACCGGCATCGGTTGCCTGCTCTACTTTAGCGCCGTCGCCAAACTGCCCGTGCAGACCGTCGCTGTCGTCGGCTACCTCGAGCCGCTTTCGGCCGTCGTGTTCTCGTCCGCCCTTTTGGGCGAAGTCATAACACCGGTCCGCCTGATGGGCGCCGTGCTTATCATCGGCGGCGCGATCTTTTGCGAACTCGCCGGTAAACGCTCAGGCGCCAAGACCGGTATCGCTCAGGCAGCACGCGTCTAAAAGTTCCCTCTTCAGTTTCAAAGCAGGAGCGCGTCCGCAGTTATTACATTGCAGCAAAGCCATACAGCGGATGCGCCCCTGTTTTGAAATGCTACCTGCGTACATAAATAATCCCCAGATGGAGATTATTGTCAAAAATTACCCGATGCGCCAAACAGCTCTTGTATGTATAAAGACGGCATAAAAGTTATCTGTCCAAGACAGATAACCGGATGTCCAAGGGAGTCCACGTGGCGCACGCCAAACTGGAGGCAAACCTCCAAGACCAGCACGGTCAAGTACGTGGTAATCGCCATGAAGGCCGACAACCACAACGAGGGCGGCATCTTCGCCCTGTTTAGCCTGGTGCGCAAAGTGGCGCCGTGGCTGATCCTACCTGCCATGATCGGCGGCGCGGCGCTGCTCGCCAATAACTCCAGCTCGAAGTTCAGATCGAGGAAGCCGAGGAAATGGATGTCGATATCTTC
>NZ_JBNPLM010000016.1:0-47776 GCF_050313495.1 Collinsella sp. SGI.178
CTCCAGAATGGGATGTACTTTCCGTATGCGGTCCTATCCGGAAAGTACATCCCATTCCAAGCCCAAATTCCGGGACGCACTTTCCGCTGAAGACCTCAACCGGAAATCGCATCCCGTTCTGGACTGTAATTTCGGGGCGCAGTTTCCGCCAGAAGTCTCAACCGGAAACCGCATCCCAGTTTTTGGCCGGCGGGCGGGATGTGCCTCCTCCATTGTTTCCAAATGAATACGCTGTGAGCCGAGGGGGACGGTTCTCCCCGCAAGCACTCTAGTATGCTAAAGTACCCAGAAGATCGGCGGAGCTATGCCGGTCTTTCGTTCTATATGAAACACAGCATGAGGAGGCTCACCAGATGACGGCCACACCGTGGGGATTCCGGGACATATTGCCCGAGGAGGCTCAGGCACGCGAGGAGATCGCGTATACGGTGAAGGGCTGCTTTAGGGAGCATCATTACCTTCCGGTCGAGACGCCGCTGCTCGAGGACAAGGGTTCGCTCGAGGAGGGCGGCCGCATTGCGGACACGCCGTTTAAGCTCTTTGATGACGACGGCCGCCTGCTGGTGGTCCGTCCCGACAACACGCTGCCGATCGTGCGCCTGGTTTCGACCCGCATGTGTGCGGCCGATCTACCCCTGCGCCTTCGCTACGAGGCGCCAGTGGTTCGCGAGTGCCAGCGCAATGCCGGTGGCTCGCGTCAGTTTACGCAGCTGGGCTTTGAGCTTATCGGTGCGGGCGATACCGCGGGCGATGTAGAGATTGTTTCACTGGTGGCCGAGGCCGTGCGTAAGCTGGCGCTTCCCGATGCTCGTATTATCGCAGGTAGCGTGCGTCCTTTTAAGGAGCTGCTCGCGGCGTGCGAGGATCGCGAGCTGGCAGCCGAGGCCCTGCGCTGCGTGCATGCCAACGACTTTGTGGGCCTCGATGCCCGCGTGGCTGCCAGCACCGAGTCTGATGCCGTCAAGGCCGCCATTAGCGAACTGCCGCGCCTGCACGGTGGTGCCGAGGTGCTCGACCGCGTGGACGCGCTGCTGGAGGCCGCCGGTATCGCCGCGCCGCCGACGCGCGAGCTGCGTGCCCTGGTCGAGGGTTTGGCTCCCGAGGACGCCCAGGTGCTGTCGTTCGATTTCTCCATCATGAACTCTTTCGATTACTACACGGGCCTGGTCTTTAAGGCCTATGCCGGTGGCTTGCCCGATCCGGTGGGTTCGGGCGGACGCTACGACTCCATCTTTACCGGCGCATTTGGCGACGGCATCGAGGTGCCGGCGGCGGGCTTCGCCTTTTCGCTCGAGCGTTTGGAGGCCGCTCGTACCTCGGCAGAGGACGCTGCTTCCGACGGCGATCACGCCGCGGGCCGTGGCGCCGAGGGTCCGCTGCGCATTGCCGTGCCCAAGGGCTCGCTTAAGGCTGACACGCTCGACGTGCTCGAGGCCGCGGGCCTGGACGTCTCTGAGTTGCGTGACCCCGGCCGTCACCTGATTGTGCGCGGTCGCGACACGCGTGCCGGTGAGGGCACGGTCGGCGATGTCGAGTTTGTTATCGTGCGACCCAGCGATGCGCCCGCCTTTGTGGGCTGCGGTGGCGCCGATTGCGGCATCTGCGGCTGGGACTCGCTCATCGAGGCCGACCTCAACCTGCTGCAGCTGGTCGATCTGGGCTATGGCTTGTGCACCTTTATCGAGGCAGAGCCCGCGTGGCGCGCCGGTCAGGCCGAGCGCAACTATGCTCGCCGCGGGTCGCTTCGCGTGGCAACCAAGTATCCGCGCATCGCGAGTGCCTGGTATGCCGAGCGCGGTGTGAACGCCGATATCGTTTCGCTGCACGGCAACATCGAGCTGGGCCCCATCGTCGGCATGACCGATCGCATCGTGGATATTACCGCCACGGGTGCCACGCTGCGCGACAACGATTTGGTCATCACCGGCCGCATTATGGACTGCACGGCGCGCTTTTTTGTCAACCCGGGCGCCGCTCGCTTAGATCCGCGCGTACGTAATCTGGCAGATCGCTTGGCGGCGGCCGTTAAGGACAAGCATTTTGAGCCCGTTGCGGGCTCGGCACAATAGCGCGAGCACGCACGGGCGCCCCAACGTCTGGGCTGCGGGCCGATGGGCGCCGCCGCCCGGCCTCTCGTTTTTCGAACACAACCTCGACCGATAGGGGATACCGACATGAAGACTATCAAGCTTGCTCCCGGTGAGCGTCTCGTTACCAACCAGCTCAACCGCAAGGGCGTGCTGCCGCAAAACATCGTCGACGCCGCCCGCGATATCGTGGCCAACGTGCGCGCCAACGGCGATGCCGCGGTGCGCGACTACTGTCAGCGTTTTGATGGTGTTGAGCTGCAGAGCTTCCGTCTGCCGCAAGAGCAGATCGATGCCGCGCTCGAGGGCCTCGATCCGGCCTTTGTCGCGGCGCTCGAGAAGGCTGCGCGCCAGATTCGTGAGTTCCACCAGCGCGAGGTCGAGCAGAGCTGGTTTACCACGCGTGCAGATGGCACCATGCTCGGCGTTAAGGTGACCCCGCTTGCGGCAGCCGGCATCTACGTGCCGGGCGGTCGCGCGCAGTATCCCTCCACGGTGCTCATGAATGCCATTCCCGCCAAGGTGGCCGGCGTTGAGCGCGTGGTCATGGTGACCCCGCCGCAAAAGGACGGCCTGATCAGTCCCTACACGCTCGCGGCGGCAAAGCTTGGCGGCGTGGACGAGATCTATATGGTGGGCGGCGCTCAGGCCGTGGCCGCGCTGGCGTACGGTACCGAGACCATTCCGCGCGTCGACAAAATCACCGGTCCGGGCAACGCCTTTGTTGCCGCGGCCAAGCAGATTGTCTCGGGCGACGTGGGCATCGACATGGTCGCCGGCCCCTCCGAGGTCTGCGTGCTGGCCGATGCCACGGCCAAGCCAATGGTGGTCGCGGCCGACCTGATGGCCCAGGCCGAGCACGATCCGCTAGCAGCCTGCTATCTGGTGACCTGCGACGAGCAGTTTGCGCGCGAGGTCGAGGCGGGTATCGACATTTTGGTGGCACAGTCCCCGCGCGCCGAGATCACGCGCGCCTCGCTCGACAACGAGGGCACCATCGTGGTGGCCGCCGATATGGCTGCTGCCGTCGAGGCGGTGAACACCGTGGCGCCCGAGCACCTGGAGCTGCACTGCAAGGATGCGATGGGCCTGCTCGGCGGCATTCGCAACGCCGGTGCCATCTTTGTGGGCGCTTGGAGCTCCGAGCCGCTTGGCGATTATGTTGCCGGCCCCAACCACACGCTGCCGACCGGCGGCACGGCCATGTTCTCCAACCCGCTTTCGGTCGAAGAATTCGTCAAGCGCTCGAGCGTCATTTGCTATACGCCCGAGGGCCTGCTCTCGGACGCTCCCGCGACGCAGCGTTTGGCCGAGGCCGAGGGCCTGTGGGCACACGCGCTTTCCGCCGCACTGCGTCGCCGTGTGCTGGAGCAGGGCGAGGGTGCCGTGAGTGCTGAGTCTCTGGCCGCGGCCGACCTGACCAAGGTCGCCTGGCCGGGCGACGCCGTGGCGACGGTCGCCGAGGGTGTGGACCTAGCGGCTGCAAGCGCGGATGGCGCTGGCGCGACCGGCGAGGAGGCCTAATATGGCCGAGCTGACGTCTCGCATGAAGGAGCTCGTCCAGCCCTACTTGGCTGGCATTGAGCCCTACAATCCCAACTTTACGCCCACGCGCATCAACCTTTCGGCCAACGAGAACACCTATCCCGTGCCGGCTGGCGTGCGCGAGGCGGTCGACGCCGCCCTGGCTGCCACGCCGCTCAACCGCTACCCCGATCCCATGTCGAACGACCTGCGCGACGAGCTGGCTGTTTGGCATGGTGTGGCGCGCGAGAATGTCTGTGTGGGCAACGGCGGCGACGAGCTGCTCTATAACTACCTGCTGGCGTTTGGCGGCACGGGGCGGACCCTGCTCAACTGCCCGCCGTGTTTTAGCGAGTATGCGTTCTTTGCGTCGCTCTGTCAGACCGAGGTGCGCGACGTGTGGCGCGACCCGGCGACCTTTGAGCTCGACCAGGCTGCCGTGCTCGCGGCGGCGCCCGAGTGCAACCTGGCCATAGTGACCTCGCCCAATAACCCCACGGGCGACGTGGCGCCGCTCGACTTTGTCGCGGCCCTGTGCGATGCGTGCCCCGGCATGGTGATGGTCGACGAGGCCTACGTTGAGTTCGCCGACGCTTCGTTTGGCGCGGCCACCACAGCGCAGGGACTTATCGCCGAGCATCCCAACCTGGTGATCCTGCATACGCTGTCCAAGGCATTTGGCGCCGCCGGCACGCGTCTGGGCTATGTGATTGCGGCGCCCGAGGTCATCGACGTGTTCGCGGCGATTCGCCAGATCTATTCGGTCAACGTGCTGAGCCAGGCGGCGGCGCTTGCCTGCGTGCGCGCCCGCGATGCGTATGCGCCCGTGGTGGCACAGGTCGCATCCGAGCGCGAGCGCGAACTGTGTGCCCTGCGCGCAATGGCTGCCGGGGGTCTGCCCGTGGAGGCATGGCCGAGTGCGGCGAACTTTGTGCTCGTGCGCACGCCGCATGCTACGCGCGTGCGTGAGCGCCTGCGCGACGAGTATTCGATTTTGGTGCGCGACTTTAGCTACGCGTCGGGGCTTGCGGACTGTCTGCGCATTACCGTGGGCACCCCGCAGGAAAACGATGAGGTGCTGGCTGCGTTTGCCGCGCTGGTGAAGGAGGAGATGTAGATGAGCCGTTATGCCGAGGTGACCCGCAAGACGGGGGAGACCGACATTGTCGTCAAGCTCGACCTGGACGGAACCGGTGCGTGCGATATCTCGACCGGCGTGCCGTTTTTCGACCACATGCTCAACGCCTTTGGCCGCCATGGCCTGTTTGATTTGACGGTGCATGCAGTAGGCGACGTGGAGGTCGACGCGCACCATACCGTCGAGGACACGGGCATTGTGCTGGGTGAGGCGTTTTGCCAAGCGCTGGGTGACAAGGCGGGTATTACGCGCTTTGCAGACGCGGCGATTGCCATGGACGAGACGCTCGTGATGGCCGCCGTGGACATTTCGGGTCGCGGCCAGGCCTACTGCGAGCTGCCCGTGCCGACCGAACGTGTGGGCAGCTTCGATACCGAGCTGGCCGTCGAGTTCTTCTATGCCTTTGCGCGCGATGCCAAGCTCACGCTGCACGTGCGCGAGCTCGCAGGCGGCAACTCGCATCACATTATCGAGGCCGCCTTTAAGGCCGTGGGCCGCACGATGCGCCACGCCTGCGAGCTCGATCCCCGCGTGCAGGGCATCCCCAGCACCAAGGGCTCGCTGTAACCTGCCAAAAAGGGACAGGTTTATTTTGGCAGGTTTTATCTGCGGAAATGCTGTCTCATACGGTGGGTGAACGTTTAACCGACCAAAATAAACCTGTCCCTTTTTGGCAGGTTTTGAATGGGAAAAAGGAGGGTCGCGTGGGTGAACCGAAGATCGTGGTGGTCGACTACCACAAGGGCAACTTGTCGAGCGTCGTGCGCGGGCTTGTGCGCGCCGGTGCCGCCGCCTGCACGTCGGACGATCCGGAGCAGATCCGCCGCGCCGACGGCCTGGTCATCCCGGGCGTGGGTGCGTTCTATGACGCGATCGCCTTTATGCGCCAGAGCGGCGAGGCGGACGCGGTGCTCGACGCCGTTGCCGCCGGAACTCCGCTGCTCGGCATCTGCCTGGGCCTTCAGCTATTTTTTGAGCGCGGCAACGAGGGCATGCCTGCGGACGAGGGCGCGGTCGCCGACGGCAGCGCCCCCGAGCAGGCTGGCGGTCCCTGGGTCGATGGCCTGGGCATTATGCGCGGTTCGTGCACGCGCTTGGAGTCGAGCCGACTGAAGGTGCCGCACGTGGGCTGGGACCAGGTGCACATGACGCCCGCCGGTGCGGCCGATCCGCTGCTTGCCGGTTTTGCCGAGGGTGCCAACATGTACTTCACCCACAGCTACGCGGTGGCTGACGACGCCGATGCCGCCGATGTGCTGGCGTGCACACACTATACGCGGAGCTTCCCGTGCATCGTGCGCCATGGCAACGTGTGGGGCTGCCAGTTCCATCCCGAGAAATCCTCCGCGCTGGGTCAGCGCATCCTTAAGAACTTTGTGAGCATCGTCGAGGAGGTTGGCCGATGATCCTGTTTCCCGCAATCGATCTGATCGGCGGCAAGGTCGTGCGCCTGGAGCGCGGTGACCGCAGCCGCTGCAAGGTATATTCCGACGATCCCGTGGCCGTTGCCCGCACGTTTGCCGAACAGGGCGCGAGCTGGGTGCACGTCGTCGACCTGTCCGCTGCCTTTGGCGAGGACGAGGGCGCACGTGCTGCCAACTCGGCGGCGATTAAGGCCATCTGCGGCGTCGACGGTCTGTCCGTGGACGTGGGCGGCGGCGTCCGCTCGCTTGCGCGCATCGACGAGTTGGCAGGCTACGGCGCATGCCGTATCGCGCTGGGCACCGTACTGGTGACCGAGCCGGGTTTTGCCGAAGTGGCAGCCCAAGGCTTTGGCGAGTTGCTGGTGGCAGACATCGCCGCGCGCGATGGTCAGGTCAAGGTGAACGGCTGGCGCGACAGCGCAGGTGTGGCGCTCGACGATACCGTGGCGCAGCTTTCCGAGCTGGGCTTTAAGCATCTGGTGTATACCGACATCGCGCGCGATGGCATGCAGACGGGTATCGATGTGGCGGCGTATCGCCATGTGGCCGAGGTCGCGGGCTTTCCCGTCGTGGCTTCGGGCGGCATCTCGACGCTTGACGACATCCGCGCACTGGCCGCGGTGGGTGAGGGCGCGATTGAAGGCGCCATTACCGGCCGTGCGCTCTACGAGGGCAACTTTGCGCTGGCCCAGGCGTTGGCCGCCGCCCGAGGGGAGGAGTAGCCCATGCTTACCAAGCGCGTAATTCCCTGTCTGGACGTCAAGGACGGCCGCGTGGTCAAGGGGGTTAACTTTGTGAGCTTGCGCGATGCGGGCGATCCGGTGGAACTGGCCCGCGCCTACGACCGCGAGGGTGCGGACGAGGTCGTCTTCCTGGACATTACCGCCACGAGCGACAACCGCGCGACGACCATCGAGATGGCGGCACATGCGGCCGAGGAGCTCGCCATTCCCTATACCGTGGGCGGCGGCTTTCGCGACCTGGCGGGCATGCGCACCATGGTTGCCGCCGGTGCCGACAAGGTGTCGCTCAACTCGGCGGCCGTGCGCGATCCGTCGCTGATTAGCCAAGCTGCCGCGGCGTTTGGCAGCCAGGCCGTGGTCGTGGCGATCGATGCCAAGCGCGTCGGCCTGCCCGGCGCATCCGGTGCCGACAAGTGGGAGGTCTTTACCGCAGGAGGTCGCAACGCCACGGGCATCGACGCGGTGGCGTGGGCCGAGGAGGCGGCTCGTCGCGGCGCCGGCGAGATCTTGCTCACCAGCATGGACCGCGACGGCACCAAGGCCGGTTTTGATTTGGCGCTCACCCGCGCCGTAGCCCGCGCGGTGCCAATCCCCGTCATCGCGAGCGGCGGCGTGGGCACGCTCGAGCATTTTGCCGAGGGCGTGATCGAGGGCGAGGCCGACGCCGTGCTGGCGGCGAGCGTCTTTCACTTTGGAACCTTCAGCATTCGCCAGGTGAAGGAGTATATGGCCTCTCAAGGCATCCCTGTCAGGTTGGACTTCTAGCGCTGCGGCTTGCCCAGGCACCCGACCTTCCGGCTCCAACCCTCCTCGCGTACTTAAGTACGCGTCGTCGGGCTTGTCGCTCGGAATCTCGGGCACCTGGACAACCCTCGCCGACCTGCGAAGTTTGAATTTGGGGAGAGAAATGGAAGAGATAACCGATCCTTCAAAGCTTGCGTACGACGCCCGCGGGCTGATTCCTTGTGTGGTTCAGCAGTATGACACCGGCGAGGTGCTCATGGTTGCCTGGATGAACGAGGAGTCGGTGGGGCTGACGCTCAAGACCGGCACCACGTGGTTTTGGAGCCGCAGTCGCCAGGAGCTCTGGAACAAGGGCGCGACGAGCGGCAACATGCAGGAGGTTCGCGAACTCTGGGCCGACTGCGATAGCGATACGCTGCTGGTCAAGGTCGACTCGCCGGGTCCGGCCTGCCATACCGGCAACCGTACCTGCTTCTTTAAGAAACTCGCGTAGGGCGGGCGCTCGACCAGGCGCTTGGCCGACCAGAAAGGATTGAACCATGGGTGTGCGTACCGCAAACGTTCAGGATGGAAATATCGGCGAGACGCTAACGGGGCTGGCCGAGGTGATTCACGGTCGTCGCGATGCGTCGCCGCAGGAAAGCTATACCGCTCGACTGCTGACCGATGTGGAGGATGAGCTGCTCAAGAAGCTTGCCGAGGAGGCGAGCGAGGTGATCATGGCCTGCAAGGATAACGACCATGATCGCATTCGCTACGAGGCTGGCGACCTGGTCTACCACCTGCTCGTGACGCTTGAGCGCTACGGCATTACCCTCGACGAGCTGGCCGGCGAACTCAACGCCCGCCGCCACTAGTCGTTAAAGAACGTCCCCGATGACCATAGAAGTTGCGGTGGAATAGTTCTTGTTTGACGGTCTTAGGGCTATAAATAGGAGCTATTTCACCGCAACTTATGAAGGGATGGCTAGGCGAGGGGTGTGGACTCCCATTCGCCGGTGGGGTGGGGGATGTCGAAGGTTCGGTAGCCGCAGTCGTAGGCATGGGCTTGGGCCTCGCGGATATTCCAGCAAATATCACAGGCGCGGTGCGCATCCGAGCCAAAGGTAATGGGCGCCTCAGCATGGGCAAAGCAGCGCAAAAGGCCGGTCGCGGGATAGTAGTCGTCGAGCCCCTTGCGCGGTGCGGCGGTCGAGACCTCAACGCGGCGGCCCGTATCGTGCGCACACTCGGCCATCTGCCGCCAAAACGGTGCGGGGTCAAAATCGGGCGCAAAGCCTTCCTTCGAAAAGCGCATGACCAGGTCGGGGTGAGCCATCACATCAAAGTTGAGCGAGCTTTCGCAGGCGCGGCACCAGTCATCGACATAGCGCTCCCACACGCCGCGCACGCCCAGGTTTTCCCAAACGTGCAGGTTGGTGTCGTCGTCGATCCAGCCGCAGCGTGAGTCGGGCGTATCGGGGCGTGCGACGCCCTCTGTCCCCGTCGTGCCCGCAGCGCCTGCCATGATATTGCCCGGGTTACCAATCCAATGCACGCTGCCCAGGCGTACGACGGCGCCCCGGGACCAGCGCTCAACCAAAGGCTCGCAGCCTTCGTACCAATCGCACTCAAAGCCATAGACAAGCTCAAGCTCCGGCGCAATCTGCGCGGCAAGCTTGCGGGCATCCTCAAAAGCCAGACGATGCGCCGGCAGGTCGCCCTCGACAACCTGCACCTCGCAGGTGGCATCCATGCTGGCAGGCAGGGTAAGGTGATCGGCCGAGACCATGGTGCGGCAACCGGCCGCAGCAGCGGCGCGGACGTTGTCTTCAAACGAGGCGTGTCCGTCCGAAAACGAGGTGTGAGTATGGCAATCGACCAGCGGGCAAGCAGGCATGGCGGCTCCTTTACGTCAAGCGAATCTGCTCCATTGTAACGGCGCGGCCCCCAGTGCGATGTGCGCGCCGTGGGCCGAAATCGACTGGAAAGGACGGGCAGCGCATAAGGGCGGGCTCGCGACATCGGCCTTGCTTCGAATCATGTACCTCAGCCTCCAAAACTGACAAAAAATGACATGTTTGGAGGCTGATGTACATGTTTGGCCGAGGCGGTGGAGTGTCGGTTTCTTACGGACAAGGAAAATCGCGCTCATCGCGCGCCGCCACACTTGCGCCGCTCGCGATGTGCTAGCGTTTGGGTGAATAAAACGAGCCCGTGCGGAAAGGAGCCGGACCGTATGCAACGTGGAACTACATCTCCGCTGTCCCGCGAGACCGATGCGCCCGAAACCATCGTCAAGCTGGAGTGCGACATCGACGACGCGTCGCCCGAGGTGCTCGCCTACGCCGCCGACCGCCTGCGCGAGGCCGGCGCGCGCGAGGTGCACTGGCTGCCCCTCTATTGCAAGAAAGGCCGCCCTGGCTGGCAGTTGCAGGTAATCTGCACCCACGAGGATATCGAGTGCCTGCAGACGATCATCTTTTTGGAAACCACGACCAATGGCATCCGCCGCCAGGTTATGGAGCGCGTTTGCCTGCCGCGCTACTTTGAGCGCGTAACGACGCCGTGGGGCGAGGTGTCCGTCAAGGTGGCCACCTTGACGGACGGCAGTGAGCGCGCGGCGCCCGAGTACGAAGACTGCGCCCGCCTTGCCCGTGAGCACAATGTGCCGCTCCAACGCGTGATGCAGGCGGCCCAGAGCGCGGCACTGCGATTTGAATAACGCGGCTGGTGGCGACATTCCGCGCTCGGCCACGTCAACCCCACCCCGAAAGGACCTCCATGAAATACCTCATCGCTTCTGACATCCACGGCTCGGCATATTGGACCGAGCGCCTCTGCGCCGCCATCGAAGCCGAGCAGCCCGACCGCATCGTCCTGCTGGGCGACCTGCTTTATCACGGTCCGCGCAACGACCTGCCGCGCGATTATGCTCCCAAACGCGTGATTCCGTTGCTCAACGCCCTGGCCGACCGCATTATCGCGGTGCGCGGCAACTGCGACGCCGAGGTCGACCAGATGGTTCTCGGCTTTCCCGTCATGGCCGACTACGCCACACTGTTCGACGAGGTCGGCCGCGAGCTGTTCCTGACGCACGGCCACGTCTTTGGCGCCGGCATGCACAACAGCGTCGACCACGTGCCCGCGCTGCCCGAGGGCTCCGCGCTCGTCTACGGCCACACGCACGTCAAGGTCAACGAGGAAAGCACCGCGCACCCGGGTCTGTGGCTCTTCAATCCCGGCAGCGTGAGCATCCCCAAGGACGGCACGCACAGCTATGGTATCTACGAGGGCGGCGCGTTCCGCCATGTGATCATGGAGGAGGACTAACCATGGCCGAGCACATGGCTCAGCAAAATGCCGAAGGTTCGCGCGACCTTTCCACGCTGGTCGATGCATCGGCCGAGTTACAACATCTGGTACAGACTATCTGGCGCCTGCGTCAGCCCGACGGCTGCCCGTGGGACCGCGAGCAGACGCACCAGAGCATTGGCAAGAACATGATCGAGGAGGCCTATGAGGCGCTCGACTGCATCGAGGCGGATGACGCGGCCCATCTTCGCGAGGAGCTGGGCGATGTGCTCATGCAAGTCGTGCTGCATGCGCAGATCGCGGCGGACGCCGGCGAGTTTACGCTGTCCGACGTGGCGCGCGATATCGACGCCAAGCTCATTCGCCGCCATCCGCACGTGTTTGGCGATGTGGATGCCGACAACTCCGACGAGGTGCTCAAGATTTGGGACGAGGTCAAACTTGCCGAGAAGGCCGCCAAGGACCAGGCCGTGGCGGCGGTCGATGCTGCGCCCGAGGGCCTGCTCGACGGCGTGCCCACGCATCTGCCGGCGCTGATGCAGGCTCAGAAGGTGTCGCGCAAGGCGGCTGCCGTGGGCTTTGAGTGGGAGACCGTCCAAGATGTGTGGGACGAGGTCGCCGAGGAACGTGCCGAGTTTGAGGCCGAGGAGCCCGGCTCGCCCGAGCGCGAGATGGAGTTTGGCGACCTGCTCTTTGCCCTGGTCAACGTTGCGCGCAAGGAGGGCATCGACGCCGAGAGCGCCCTTCGTGCCAGCACGGCAAAGTTCCGCCGCCGTTGGGCCGCGATGGAGCAGATGGCGGCCGATGCCCATGTTGATCTTGCCGAGCTTTCGACCCACGGGCTCAACGACCTGTGGGATGCCGCAAAGGCAGAGGAGTAGGACACGGTGTTGGTCGGCGGGGCGTAAGGGCGGCGTCCCGTCGACTTGCCCGTTGGCGACCACGCGCGCTCGAGTAATGGATTTGTCCTACGGCTCGTCCGGCTGGTCCGCCCGCGTGCTATAACTAAAGGACTTAGCGCAAACAAACCTCAACCGCACAAGGCGCACATGGATCAGATTTACGACAACAGGCACTATTCCGCCGGTTCGCGCGAACCGTCACCTCGCCGTGCGCATTCGGTGCAGCTTGGCGGGTCTGGTTATGCTGGCGCTGATCGCTCCAGGTATAGCTCGCCGGCGACTTCGCATCCCAATGCTCAGCCAAATAGTTCCTCGGACAGTCCGGTGCGCCCATCGCGTTCCAAGCATGCGTCGCGCCCTTCGACCCAGGCGTCCGACAAGCCGCGCCGTCCCTCAAGCCGTCTTTCGGGCTCGGACTTTATGCACTACGCCAACGATAACGCGGTGGTCAAGGCAATCTATGATTTTACCCACGGTCCCCAGCGAGGGCTGTTTGTTGGCATTGTCGTCGCCCTGGCGCTCGTGAGCCTGTACTTCCCGGTGCGCGACCTGTATGTGGCAAAACGCTCGAGCGACATCTTGGCCAAGCAGGTCGAGATTCGCGAGCAATATAATGACGACCTGCAAAAAAGCGTCGACAAGCTGCTCTCGGAGGAGGGCATTAAGGACGCGGCGACCGAGGACCTGGGTCTGGTGATGCCCGGCGAGAAGAGGATTGAAGTGCAGGGCCTGGACGACGATTCCGATGCCTCGTCGAGCCAGAAGTCGTCGAACGCCAAGAAGGCCAGCGAAGTTGCCAAGGAAATCGAAGAGGTCGGCAAGGACGCGCCGTGGTACATCCAGACGCTCGACATGCTGTTTGGATTTAACGGCGTCGAGGGCCAGACAGTCGTGTCCAATGGCGAGTAGCGCCCGGAGGGGGGCCGCAATGACGAATTGCAAACGATATAAGGTGGCGGCGATTGACCTGGGAACGGTGTCGTCGCGACTGGTGCTGGCCCAGGTCGAGGACGGGGCGATTGTGGAATCGTCCAAGCATACCGAGATTACCGACTTGGGCGAGGGCGTGGACGCAACGGGGCGCTTTTGCGAGGCGGCCGTTGGGCGCGTGCTCGCTGCGTGCCGAATGTTTGTGGACGAGGCCCGTGCCTTTGGGGCCGCGTGCATCTGCACCACGTGCACGAGCGCCGCGCGCGATGCGTCCAATGCCGCGCTGCTGCTGGACGGCCTGCGCGAGCTGGGGCTCGAGCCGCAGGTGATTCCGGGCGAGGTCGAGGCGCGCCTGACGTTTTTTGGCGTGGCGCACGACTTTGCCGGCGAGCGCATCATTGTTGCCGATTCGGGTGGCGGATCCACGGAGCTCGCGACGGGCGTCTATGCGCCGGAGCGTGGGGTCTTTGCGCTGGAGGGAACGCGCTCGCTGGACATCGGTTGTCGCCGCGTGACGGAGCGGTTTTTCTCGGCGCTGCCGCCAACGGGCAGCGAGCTTGCCGCCGCTGGCGCGTGGGCAAACGAGCAGTTTGCAGGCTACTTTAAGAGCTTGCCTGTCGACTTTGAGCGAGCCGAGCGCCTGGTCGCGGTGGGTGGCACCGTCACCACGCTCGTTGCGCTCGTTCACGAGCTGGAGCCGTATGATTCGAGTTTTGTGCACCTGCGCGAGCTTTCGCTGGACCAGGTTTCGGCCGCTATCGGGCGCATGTTCTCGCTGGATGTCGCGGGCATCGCCGCGTTGCCAGGCGTGCAACCCAAGCGTGCGGGCGTGATCCTGGCTGGTGCTGTGGTGATTCGCGAGCTCATGCGAGCCGGCGGCTACGACGCGCTCACTGTAAGCGAGAACAGCCTGCTCGCCGGAATGGCCGCCGCCATCAACGAGGTTCTCGACGGCGCGACCCCCACCATCGCCTGGACCCCCAGCCTCAGCGTCCTTTAACCATCCCCTCATAAGTTGCGGTGAAATAGTTCCTAAATGGGCTGATAAACTGCCAAAACAGGAACTATTCCACCGCAACTTCTTAGAGGCTTGACGGTGTCCAAAAGAAGCGAGCCCGCATCCCTGGGGGACATGGGCTCGAAAGCTCCATATGGTAGGGGCGGTGGGACTCGAACCCACAATCCTTGCGGCGAGAGATTTTAAGTCTCCTGCGTATGCCAATTCCGCCACGCCCCCGTAAGACTAGAAGTCTAGCACAAGCCGTCCGTTACGCGTTGACGGCCATCGAGTGTTGGCCCGACTTCTCGAGGAACTCTTGGAACTTTGCCTCGTCGCCCTTGTTTTGGTACTGCAGGGCCAGCAGGTACTCCAGTCGGCAGCGCTTGACCGGGTCGTTGCCGACATCCTCGAGCATGCGCTCCAGCTCGGGAATGTCGTTGTGGCGCTTGAGGATCATCGTGTCGTACATCAGCTGGCATTCGTGCGCGACTGCCTCGGCTTGGCCACCCTCAAAGCCCTTGATCTCGTGCAGCAGCTCCTTGGACTTTTTGCGGTCCTCCTGGCCAACGTAGTAGTTAAAGGCCTTGATCACCAGATCGACGCGCTGCATCTTGGGCAGGTTGAGCCCCAGCAGCAGGTCAAACATCTCGTCGGCGCGCTCGTGGTCCTCGCGCAGCAGATAGGAGTTCAGGCGCAGGTAGTCGCGGTTGTAGCGCGGGTACAGCATGCTGGTGAGTTTGCCGTCGAGCAAACGATCGAACTCGTCCCACTGTTTGGCGGCCATGAGCCGCTGCAGGCGTTTAAACGTGGTGCGTTTTTTGATGCTAAAGAGCAGCGACACGGCGATACAGATGACAACGACGACGGTCCAGAGTGTGCGGGAATCGGGCATATTGAGCTCCTCGGTCGCTCGTAAAACAAGCGGTATGACAAAACGTACTAGATGTATTATACGCAGCGTGCAAGCAAACTGGCACAAAAGTGCATCGAGGCCGAGCGCCATCGCTCGCTGCGGTACACTTACCTAAAGTAAACCATGAAGGGAGACATTACCTATGAAGAAGATCGTTTTGGCTTGCGGTGCTGGCGCTGCTACTTCCACGCTCGTTGCCCAGAAGGTCGCCACCATGCTCGACGCCAACGGTTACGCCGGCAAGTATGAGATCGTGCAGTGCGCCATTTCCGAGGCCAAGGACGCTTGCGACGAGGGCGCCGACCTGCTGATCGCCACCACCGTTGCCCCCGAGGGCCTCACCTGCCCGTACGTGAGCGGCGTGCCCTTTATGACCGGCATGAACCGCGTCGCTGCCGAGAAGGCCGTTCTCGACGTCATGGCTCAGTAGGCGCTGCCTGTATGAACGAGCAGAACGCCAACCCGGTCGAGCTCTTTGGCATGCGCGTTGCCCATGTGGGCATTAACGCCACCGACCCGGCAGACGCCCTAGAGATCGCGGAGCTGTTCTCGACGATGATGGGGCTGCCCGTCAGCGAGACCCCGATTTCGTACTTTAACGACTCGCTGGTCGAGATCATGAAGCAGAACGGTCGTGGCGCCAAGGGCCACATAGGCTTTGCCGTCAACGACATCGATGCTGCCGAGAAGTGGTTTGCCGAGCACGGGCTCGAGGTCAACGAGGAGTCGCGCGTGCTGCTGCCCGACGGCGGCACCAAGCTTGTGTACTTTAAGCGCGAGTTCGCCGGCTTCGCCGTGCACCTGTGTCGCGAGTAGCGCGCAAGCTGCTATAACGAAAAAAAGGGATAGGGCCGCATGGCCCTATCCCTTTTTGCCGAGGGGGCGACCTTTTGAGGGGACATGAAATCGGGGTCTAATACTTTTCCCGAGAAGTGAACGAGCAGAATTGGACCCCCGAAGCATCGACACTTTGAGGGTACCGTTTCCTGCGGTTTTGATGCTGGAATCCTGCGACTTTCCCGTCGAAAAATGTGGATGCTTCAGGGGTCCAAATACGCTCGTTCACTTCTCCGGAAAAATATTAGACCTCGATTCACGAGGGGGCTTCCTACCGTGGCAGGCGAATCGTAAAGCGGCTGCCGACGCCCTCGACCGAGGTCACGCCAATGGCGCCGCCATGGCTATCGACAATCCACTTAGCAATGGCAAGCCCCAGGCCCGAGCCCTGCGCGCCGGCATCGCGTGCGTTGTCGGCGCGGTAGAACCGTTCAAACGCGTGAGCTGCGGACTCCTGGTTCATACCGATACCCTCGTCCTCAACACTTATGTCGATCGCGCCCGTGCCCGTATCGGGAGTTATGGCAAACGTGACGGTCGTTCCCGCGTTCGAATACTTGGCGGCGTTCTGCACGATCACGCGCAGAGCCTGCTTCACAAGCGCCACGTCGACAGGTGCGTCGCAGCGCGGATCGTTGGCAAATGCAGCGTCAAAAGCCAGCCGATAAGTGTGCGCGGCGTCGATCATCTGCGATTCCTCGCACACCTCGCCGGCCAGTGCGGCCAGGTTGGTATGCGCACGCCGCAGGACCGTGCGCCCGGCATCGCCGCGTGCCAAAAACAGCAGCTGCTCCACGAGCTCCTGCATATGCTCGCTTTCGGCCTTGAGGGACGCGATGGATTCCGCCAGCACGTCCGGGTCGTCTTTGCCCCAGCGGTCGAGCATGTTTACGTAGCCCTGAATCACCGCGATGGGCGTGCGCAGCTCGTGGCTTGCATCGTTGACAAAGCGCATCTGCTGCAGCTTGGCCTCTTGCATCTGGCGCAGCAGCCGGTTGAGCGCGACCTCGATGCTTGCCAGGTCGGCGTCGCCGGTGGTGACGCTCGGCGAGTCGACGCTTGCACGCTCGATGGCCTGTTCCAGTGTTTCCATCTTGCCGCCGGAGAGTTGCATGCGGCCGAGTTCGTCCACGCGCAGGGCCAAGTCGTTGAGCGGTGCCATGGTGCGACGCACGTGCCTTGCGCCGCCGAGCATGTTGAGCACGCTGATGACCTGCCAACCTACAACGACAAGGTAGAGAGGCCATAGCGCGACGAGGTCCTGCGCGAGGGGGAAAGTCTTGGTGGTAGCAAGTTCGACGGTATAGGTGAGCGTTGTCAGGTCCCAGTCGCGCGCGGGCTTCAGCGACATGCCGTGAACGGCGGCGCTGGGGATCCATCCTGCGGTAAACGCACCGTCGGGCAGCGTCTGGTTGTATCCATAGACGAGGATCGCCGCCGCGATCACCATCAGCAGCAGATCGAGCCAGACGTAGCTCATCAGGCGGCGCCATATATAGCTCCAGTTGATGGCGCGGGCGATGGAGGTGACACGCTTGGCCTCGGCGTTACGCACGGCAGACATAGCCCACCCCGCGCACGGTCTGGATGATGCGGGCGCCGCCGGCGTCCTCGATCTTGGCACGCAGGTGCGCGATGTGCACGTCGACGTTGTTGGTGTCGCCCACGTATTCGTAGCCCAGCGCCTCGTGCGCGATTCGCTCGCGTGTGAGCACGGTTTCGGCATGTGCCATAAGCAGGGCGAGAACGTCGAACTCGCGGGCCGTGAGCGCGATGGGCGAGCCGCCGACCGTGACTTCGCGGCGGTCGGGGTCGAGCGCGACCGAACCCACGGTGAGCGCGGCGGGGGAGGGCGCGACGGAAGCCTTGGTCGACTTGCTGACCGGGGGCACCGCAGCGGCGTCGCCGCCCGCGCCGTCCGCCATGCCCGCCCCAGCGCCGGCGCCACCAACGCCCGAAGCCGCCCGCACGGCCTCCGCGCGCTTCAGCGCCACGCGGATCCGTGCGAACAGCTCCTCAATCGCAAACGGCTTGGTCAAGTAGTCGTCGGCGCCGGCATCGAGCCCGGCAACCTTGTCCATCACGGCATCGCGCGCGGTGACCATAATCACCGGCACATCCTTGTGCTTGCGGACACGCCGCAAGACCTCCATGCCGTTGAGCTGCGGCAACAGCACATCGAGCAGAATCAGATCGTAGTCGCGCTCCAGCGCCAGGTCCACGGCGGTGCGGCCGTCGGCGGCGTGCTCCACCTGGTAGCCCTCGTGCTCCAGCTCGAGCGTCACAAAGCGGGCGATTTTCTCCTCGTCCTCTACGATCAGGATCTGTGTCATGCGTGTCCCCGTCTGCGATTACTTGTCGTCGTTCAGGTTTTGCTTGATGTCGTCCGCGGCGTCGGCGGCGTGATTCATAAGGTTGTTGATGCTGCCGGGCACGTCGCCGTCGCTATCGATGCGGTAGCGCATGCCAAAGAACAGGCCAATCAGCATGAGCCATATCGTGGCGCCCCAGGCAAACAGGGCGACGATGGGGATCAGGATGGGAATGTTGAGGATGATGGCGTCGCGGCGCGTGGCGATAAACTTGGTGTCCAGGCTCAGGCGGAAGAGCTTTTTGAGGTACTCCCACACGCTGTCCACCTTCTTGGAAAAGTCAGTCTTTTCGCTCGACTTCTCGTAGGCGACCTGCGCAGCGACCATCTCGGCCGAGGGCTCATCGACCGGCTCGGACTCGGTGGCGGCGTGCGCCGACGTGGTCTGGGTCTTGCCCTGCGACTCGAGCCAAATGATGGCGTCTAGAACGTTGCCGTCGGCGGCCTCGAGCGCGGCTTTGGCGTCGGTGTAGCTCACGTTGCACTTGGTGCGGATGGTTTCAACTTTTTCGAGGTCGTCCATGACCTGTCCTTTCGTTCGATGGGCGCGACGTCGGGCGATCTGCCCGGGCGCGAGCGTTGCGTTCGGCGGTCTGCGTTGCGCGGCGCCGCCCCGCCCTTGGTCGAACTTTATAGTGCAGGTTATAGATTAAGCGATTCTTGAGCCAAGATTAATGTTGGATGAGTTTTTGGGTGACGAAGCGCGTGATGCGGGGCGCGCAGGCAAGGGGGAGGCCGGTTTTGCGTGGCGTGGGGAAGGGGAGGACAGGTCTTTGGGGCGGGCGACAGCGAGGTCTAATACTTTTCCGCGAAGTGAACGAGTGAAAACGGACCCCCGAAGCATCGACACTTTTCGGGTGCTGTTTCCTGCGGCTTTGATGCCAGAATCCTGCGTTTATGCCGTTGAAAAATGCGGATGCTCCAGGGGTCCAAAAACAGACGTTCACTTCGCGGAAAAGTATTAGACCTCGATAGCGGAGGATGGAGTGCCGGTGCAAAACGGCGTTAAGGGTTGGTCGAGCAGGTGGTTTCTCCATTGATGACCGCACGACATGTGACACTTACCCTGCCGCTCTGCTCTGCCGCGGCGGTATGTATCTGAACAACGGCCCTCTAAGGAGCTCGATAGCAATGAGTGATAACACCAAGCATCTCGCAAAGAAGTGCGTCAAGGACGTGGGGCCGTGCCTCGCGCTGTGCCTTGCCGGCGCAGCGGTCGCGCTGCTGGCTGTTCTGGGGCCGTTCGACGCGCTCCGAAGTGCCGGTTCTCTGCGCGTTTGCATGGCCCTTGCCGGCGCTATGATGACCGGCGGCGTGCTCGATCTGATTTTTTGGGTGCTTGATCCGTTTGGATGGAAGAACGAGGGGTAAGCCCTAAGGGATGGAAGGGCTGGAACGGTTGGCATAGTGATCGTGCAGAATGTGGACTAGCTACTTACGGGGAAGTGGTAATCCGATGACGGTCTATGTGACGGGCGATATTCACGGCGGCGTCGACATGCAAAAGCTGCGCGACTGGGATCTTGGGGATAGTCTGACGAGCGACGACCATCTGATTGTCGCGGGCGACTTTGGCTTTCCGTGGGATTTCTCTGCCGAGGAGTGCGCCGACATCGCTTGGCTGGAATCGCGTCCCTATACCGTGCTGTTCGTCGACGGCAATCACGAGCGTTTCGATCACTGGGCGGAGCGTCCCATGGAGCTGTGGCACGGTGGGCTAACGCAACGCCTGTCGGATACCTCTCCCATACGGCGCCTGACGCGCGGCGAGGTTTTTGAGCTCGACGGCTCAACGATCTTTACCATGGGCGGCGCCACGAGCGTGGATAAGGAATACCGCATTCCCTATTCCAGCTGGTGGCCACAGGAGCTGCCGGACGAGCGCGACTTTGAGGAGGCGCGGACAAAGCTCGACAGCGTGGGCTGGAAGGTTGACTACGTGGTCACCCACACCTGCTCTACGCGCATGCTTTCGCCCACGCTCTATCCGGGGCCTGGCTGGAATTACCCCGCCGTTGATCGGCTTACGGCATTTTTCGATGAGCTGGAAGACCGCTTGGCCTACAAGCTCTGGTACTACGGGCATTTTCATCGGGATGCCAACCCTGCCGAGCGCCATACCGTGCTCTACGACTGCATCGTTCGCTTGGGCGACGAACTCCAGCCCTGGGACGTTGCGTAGGGGCGAGGTATTTGGCTACTCGGCCGTTACAGCGATGTTCTCGCGGTGCGCGCGGATGACATTCCAGCTAAAGTGCTCGACCAGCTGCTCGGCAGAGCGCGGCGTGGTGTCCGGTGTGATGCCCGTTTGCCCGGCGAGCCAGCCCAGCAGCGCCTCGGGCGTGCCAAAGCGTGCGCGTAGCTCGCCCAGGTCCAGATCGCGGTCGCGCTTGGAAAGGCGGCGGCCGTCCGGCGACATGAGCAGCGGAATGTGCGCGTAATGCGGCGTGGGAAGTCCCAGCAGATGTTGCAGATAGATTTGGCGGGGCGTAGAGCCCAGCAGGTCGCATCCGCGCACGACCTCGGTGACGCCCATGGCAGCGTCGTCGACCACCACGGCTAGCTGGTAGGCAAAAACGCCGTCGCTGCGGCGCACCAAAAAGTCGCCGCACTCGGTGGCGAGTGCCTCGCATTGGGCTCCGTACGTGCGGTCAACGAATTCGATCACGTCGCCGGCGAGGTCGTCGACGGCGGGCACGCGCAGGCGCGTGGCGGGAGCGCGCAGGGCACTGCGGCGGGCAACCTCCTCGGCAGAAAGGCCTCGGCAGGCGCCGCGGTAGATGGGCGTGCCGTCGCTGGCATGCGGCGCGCTCGCGGTGTGGAGCTCGGCGCGCGTGCAAAAGCAGGGATAGGTGAGGCCGGCGTCTTGCAGCTGGTGCAGGGCGTCCTCGTACAAGTCCAGGCGATCGTGCTGGTAGTAGGGGCCTTCGTCCCACTCAAGCCCTAGCCAGGCCAGGTCGTCAATCAATTGAGCGGCAAGTTCCGGGCGCTTGCAGCGATCGTCCAGGTCCTCAATGCGTAACACGATACTGCCGCCCTGGCTGCGGGCCGAAAGCCACGAGCACAGGCAGCTGAACACGTTGCCCAGGTGCATGCGGCCCGAGGGCGACGGGGCAAAGCGACCCACGACAGGTACGGGAACGGAGGCGGGCGGCGTTGTTGGCGCGTTCGCGGCGGGCGTTGCTATGTTGCGTGCGTTGATATCCATGCGGACGAGTATAGCGCGGGGCGCGATGGGGAGGCGTCACTGTGGTCCGCAAGTTGTCGAGGCCCCGCATTGCGTATGGTGGGCCGCAGGCTCGGTGCTTTGATTCCTGTCGATCAACTCAGTACCTTAGACAACAGAAACCCCGGCAGCTCTTCGCAACTGCCGGGGTTTCCGCGGAAAAGGGGGACATGATCCTCGAGCGAACGGCAAAGGGGCAAACCGGTTTCGCTCAACTGCTTTATGCCCCTCGGCTGGCGGCTCAATCAGCGCGTGCCGCGCCCACACAAAGCTGCTACACCTGTGACGGAGCTGTGAAGTGGTATCTATTGCTGGCGCGGGCCATGCCAAGGGTGTCCCTCATGACTAGTCATTTAAGAACGTCCCCAATGACTACCCAATGATTAGCTGCTGGCGGCAGGCATGACTTTCATCCCGTTTGGCGCTCCGGTCGCCTAGATGTTCGTCATGTGTACCCGCAAACGTGGGACAATGGCGCTGTTGGTTTTACAGACAAAGGATGTGCCTATGAACGCCCCCGTTGCCAATGCTTGTCGGCAGCGCTGCCTGCTTGCGCGATTTGCTTCCATTTGCGCACTCGTCGCGTGCGTGCTGCTGCTGTTGCCCGCCGTTGCACGTGCCGACGGGTATTCCATGACCCAAACCTATATCGGTGCCACGGTTGAGGCCGATGGATCGCTGACCGTTGTCGAGGGGCGCCAGTTTGATTTCGACGACGACATCAACGGCGTGTATTGGGATATCAATACGGGCACCAACCAGCAGGGTGGTACGGCGGGTGTCGATGTGCTGAGCGTCGAGGAAGATGATGCCGCGTTTAGCAGGGTTGACTATGCAAACAAAGGCGACAACGGCGTCTATACGGTTGAGCAGTCCGACGGCGGCGTAAAGATCAAGGTGTTCAGCCCCCACGAGAGCGGCGACAGCGCGATCTATTACGTGAGCTACACCATGACCGGTGCGGTTATGAACTGGTCCGATACCGCCGAGCTCTACTGGAAGTTTGTGGGCGACGGCTGGTCTGCGGACTCCGATGACGTCGAGATGGAAGTTTACTTCGCAAATGCCGCTGCCGGAACGGCGGCCGTCAAGGGCGATAACTTTCGTGCGTGGGGCCACGGTCCGCTCACGGGCGACGTGTCGCTCGACGCGGACGAGCCTATGGTCACCTATACCATTCCCTGCGTGCATCAGGGCGAATTCGCCGAGGCGCGCATCGCCTTCCCCGGCGATTGGGTGCCGCAGCTCGCCGCCTCGGGCAAGGAACGCATGTCGACAATTCTGAGCGAGGAGAAGGCGTGGGCCGAGGAGGCCAACGCCCGCCGCGCTCACGCCCGCATGATCGCCAATGCACTTGCCGTGGTTAGCGTTGTCGCGGCGGTGGCCTTTACCGGCACGATCGTCGTGCTCAAGTTGCGCCGCCGCAAGCCCAAACCGCTGTTCCAGGACGAATACTTCCGCGACGTGCCCTCGGCCGACCATCCCGCCGTGCTTTCGGCCCTCATGAGCTGGAACGAGGTGCCCGATCAGGCATATATCGCCACGCTCATGAAGCTCACCGACGATCGCGTGATCAAGTTAGAGGAGGCATTCGCGACCAAGGGCAAGAAGGGCCTGCTCCGTCGCGAAAAAGAGGAGCAGACGTATCGTGTGACGGTGAGCGATGCGGGCTGGAAGTCGGCCAAGGGCATTGACCGCATGGTGCTCAAGGTCTTCTTTGCCGGTGCTAAGCCCGACGAGAACGGCGATCGCTCGCGCACGTTTGACGAGCTGCAACACTATGTTAAGCAGCACGCTACGCCCGTGGGCGACAAGCTCAAGGACTATCAGAGCACCGTTAAGGGCAAACTGGCCGATAGCGAGTACGTTGCCTCGGACGGCATTGTCGCAATGGTGTTTTGCCTGGTTCTTGGTACTCTGATCGCCTTTGTTCCCGTGGGATCCATCTTCTTTACCGACGGCGCACAGGCGAACATTGTCGCCGCGGTTATCTCGGTGCCGATTGTGCTGGTGGGTATTGGCGTGGGCTTTACGTTCCGCCGCCTTACGCCGGAGGGCGCCGAGGTGGCGGCTCGCTGCAAGGCGCTCAAGCATTGGCTCGAGGACTTCACGCGTCTAAAGGAAGCCGTCCCCGGCGATCTGGTGCTGTGGAATAAACTTCTGGTGATGGGTGCGGCGCTGGGCGTTTCCAAGGAAGTTCTGCGTCAGCTTGCCGAGGCCGTGCCGCCCGAGGTGCGCGAGGCCGACGGCTTCTACGACAATTACCCCTGCTACTGGTGGTACTACCATCACTACGGAAACCAGTCTCCGCTCGATTCGTTCGATGGCGTGTATCACGAGAGCATCCGTGAGCTGGCTTCGAGTTCCGATAGCTCGAGCGGCGGCGGCGGTGGTGGCTTCTCGGGCGGCGGAGGCGGCGGCGTCGGCGGAGGCGGCGGCGGAACGTTCTAGCGGTCCTAAATTATGGGATGGGCTTTTCTCGGCAGCCGTCGGGGAAAGCCCATCCCCTTTTTATGCGCCAAAATGCGCCGATCTTTTACTTTTGCCCACCGCTATTTGCAGAATCCTCTATAGGGTGATGCCAGCGAGGGTTTCGGTGACTCTTTTGTTCAAGACTGTCCCCGGCGACTAGTCATTTAAGAACGTCCCCAACGACTAGGTGTGGTTGCTGCCAAGGAGTGTCCCGGGGCGCCGGCACAAAGGGGACGTCCCTAACTGCCGGTTTTAGGCTGTCAGGTCGAGTTCGTAGAGGAAGCTTTCGCGCGGCATGTCGTGGCGGCGCTCTTCGCGGTTGGCGCGGTGCGTGGCCGTGCGCTTAAAGCCGTGCAGCTCGTAGAACTTCCACGAGCAGTTGGAGTCGGTATACAGGTGCGCTCTCGACGCTCCGCGCGAGGACAGGTACGAGACCGCGGCATCGAGCAGAACCGAGCCAACGCCCAGGCCGTGGACATCGCGATCCACGGCAAGCAACGTGACCTCGTTGTCATGCGGCAGCGGGCTGCTCTCGAGCAGGCGGTTGTTGGTCCGAATGGTGGCGCGCACAAACGAGAGATACTCGGCACAGGCATCGGGCTCCAGCTCACGCATCTGCGACAGCAATGCGCGTTCGGTATCCATCCAATGCTCCTTAACGGTGGCGCCGCTGCTTTGCCCCGCACGTGCGAGTGCAATGCCGCGCGCCTGGCCGTCGATTACGGCGACCTGCGAAAACGTCGAGGAAGAAAGGCAATAGGCAAGATCGCACGCGGCCTCAAGGCGGTTGTACTCTTCGTTATCCGAATTGTTATGCCAAAGCTGCTGCAAGATCAGCGCGATGGCGTCGAAGTCTTCGGTATCAAACGGTCGGTAGAGAACCCGCGAGACCATAGTGCCTCTTTCTATTGCGGATGCATATCGAGCACAGTTCTACCATGCCATTGGCATCTAATTATGGTGTCCCTGTGTTCCATCAACTCACCGTGCCCAGTGGCGCTCCTGCAACCCCCGCTCGCAAGCTTTTTCTGCACATGCGCCCGTTACGGGGTGCATCGATGCGCTCGATGCGCTACATTGAATCAGTATTTTCAATGCCGCTGCGCGAGCGCTGCAGATCGACGTATCACCGACTCACAGAGCACGGCGGCGTACCAGACAGGAGGACTGCATGGGATCTGATGTGAAGATCGCACGCGCGTTGATCTCGGTTACCGATAAGACGGGCGTCGTCGATTTCGCACGGACGCTGGTTGACGACTTTGGCGTCGAGATCATCTCTACGGGCGGCACGGCTCGTGCCATCGAGGACGCGGGCGTTCCCGTAACCCCCATCGAGGAGTTCACGGGCTATCCCGAGATGATGGACGGCCGCGTCAAGACTCTGCACCCCAAGGTTCACGGCGCGCTGCTGGCTCGCCGCGATTCCGAGCAGCACATGCAGGAGGCAGCTCAGCACGGCATTAAGCTGATCGACCTGGTCGTCGTCAACCTGTACGAGTTCGAGAAGACCGTCGCCAACCCCGAGGTCACCTTCGCGGATGCCATCGAGCACATCGATATCGGTGGCCCCTCCATGCTTCGCTCTGCCGCCAAGAACGCCGCGAGCGTTACCGTCATCTCCGACCCGGCCGACTATGATGCCGTCCTGGCCGAGATGCGCGAGACCGGTGGCTGCACCACGCTTTCCACCCGTCGTCGCCTGCAGGTGAAGGTCTACCAGACCACCGCCGCCTACGACACGGCTATCTCCCGTTGGCTTGCTGCCCAGGCAAGCGACGTGGCGGACACCTCTGCCAAACTCGAGGTCTCGCTGGAGAAGGTCGACGACCTGCGCTATGGCGAGAATCCTCAGCAGAAGGCTACGGTCTACCGCTTTGCCGATGGCTGCGAGAACTCCGCGAGCTCGCAGTTCCCGCTCGTGGGCTCCGAGCAGATTCAGGGCAAGCCGCTCAGCTACAACAACTATTTGGACGCCGATGCCGCTTGGAACCTGGTTCGCGAGTTCGACGAGCCTGCCTGCGTGATCCTCAAGCATCAGAACCCCTGCGGCTCCGCCGTTGCCGAGGACATCACGGCTGCCTACGACCGCGCCTTTGCCTGCGATCCCAAGAGCGCTTTCGGCGGCATCATCGCCTGCAACCGCGAGGTTCCCTTTGAGCTGGTTGAGCACTTTGCCGATCAGAACAAGCAGTTCGTCGAGGTCATCATCGCCCCGAGCTACACCGCCGAGGCGCTCGAGCGCATGGCCAAGCGCCCCAACCTGCGCGTGCTGGCTACCGGCGGCGTGGACCACGGCGCCAAGGTGGAGCTGCGCTCCATCGACGGCGGCATGCTGGTGCAGGAGGTCGACCACGTGATCGAGGATCCCGCGACCTTTACGTTCCCCACCGACCGCAAGCCCACCGATGCCGAGATGGCCGAGCTTGAGTTTGCCTGGAAGGTCTGCAAGGGCGTCAAGTCCAACGCCATCCTGGTCTCCAAGGGTAAGGCCGGCATTGGCATGGGCCCGGGCCAGCCCAACCGCGTTGACTCCGCACTGCTTGCCTGCGAGCGCGCCGAGGACTTCTGCGAGCGCGAGGGCGTGGAGAAGGGCGGCTTTGCCTGCGCAAGCGACGCGTTCTTCCCGTTCCGCGACAACGTCGACGTGCTTGCTGAGCACGGCGTGACCTGCATCATCCAGCCCGGCGGCTCCAAGCGCGACGACGAGAGCATCCAGGCCTGCAACGAGCATGGCATCGCAATGGTCTTCACGGGCGCCCGCCACTTCCGCCACTAATGATCGTTACGCGGTTTTACCAAACCGCGTAACTGCTCGACGCTGCGCCGGCCCCAAGCACCTCATCTCGCCGCTCAAACCGTCGCTCGCGTACAGAAGTACGCATCGCTCCTCTTTCGCGGCGACCTGAGGCACTTGGGTCCGGCGCGCTGGCTTATGCTCCACCAGCGGTATTGGCTCGCCCCGAACTAAAGCTATCTATTGCCGCCTGTGCCGGTTGGTGCAGGCGGCTTTTTTGGGTATAACGGTGCGGTGTATGTTTTTGAGAAAGGTTGGATATGGCCGTTGTGGATGATGCCGAGCTGTTTGGCAATGCCGAGGACCAGCGTGCGTACGAGGACTTTTGCGCCAATCAGGAGGCGGTCGAGAAGTTTACGCTCGACAAGCCCGCGCTTGTCTGCCGTTGGCGCATGTCCAACAAAAAGGTGCCCATGCTCAACCGCCACATTCGTGCGCTGTCCGAGCGCCTGGTGCAGGGCGAGCCGCTCACCCATAACATGCTCAGCTGGGCCAAGCAGCACGTTGAGTGGTCGCTTGCCGAGGGCGATTACACCGCGCGCGACGGCGTGCTCATGCTGGTGATCGACGTTAACGGCAATGCCGCCATGACGGTGGGGGAGTACGAGCCGCTGGCCGATACTTCGGCCAAGGCGCTGCGTGCCCGCTCCGCCGAGGCCCGCTCCGAGGCCGACGAAACCGGCGTGGCGCCCGAGCTGCTCGCCGCCGTCAACAACGGCGAGCTGGTCTTTGTGGCACCGGCGGACGAGTGCCTGTGTGGCACGGCGACGCTTATCGAGCAGCTGGCCCAGACCAAGGGCATCCCGGTCACGCGCGTGGACATTCCCGCGCAGCTCAAGGGCGCGCTGTTCCTGGTGAGTGACGAGCACGGCGTGGTCCCTGCCGCCGAGACGGACGCCGCCGAGTCCGACGCCGCTACGGTTGCCTTCTTTGCCGAAGGCTACGAAAAGCTCCGTGCCCGCCGCTAAATGATTTTCCTGGGACGGGGATTTAATAATCATTTGATCCTCGCTCCCGTTGCGAGCGAGGGGCGAGCCAAACGCTTTCGTTCGCGAACAGTTCTGTCACCTTGGTGCCTCGCGAGGCACGCACCTGCGGCTCCGCGGTCATAATGGGGCAAGACAACCAAGAGGGGAGCGGAATCCATGGCGCTGATCTATGTCGTTGAGGACGACGAGCGCATTCGTCGTGAGCTTGTCGACATCCTTGCCCGCGCCGGGTTTGAAATCGAGGCCTGCGAATCGTTTGAGCATGTCTCGCGCGATATCCTTGCCGCCGCGCCCGACTTGGTGTTGCTCGACCTCACGCTTCCCGTCAAGGACGGCCAACATATCTGCCACGAGGTTCGCCGCGAATCCGAGGTTCCTATCATCGTCCTCACGTCGCGCACGACCGAGATCGACGAGGTCATGGCCATGACGCTTGGCGCGGACGACTTTGTTCCCAAGCCTTACAGCGCCCGTGTGCTCGTGGCGCACATCAATGCGTTGCTGCGCCGCACCGCGGCGGCGGGCGATCGCAGCACGCTCGTCCACAAGGGGCTGGAGCTCGACCTCGCCCGCTCCATGGTCACCAATACGGCAACCGGCGACAGTACCGAGCTCACCAAAAACGAGCTGCGTATCCTCTCGCTGCTCTTGGGCCGCGCGGGCAAGATCGTCTCGCGCTCGGCTATCATGCAGGACCTGTGGGACTCCGACGCCTTCGTGGACGACAATACGCTCACCGTCAATATCAACCGCCTGCGCACCACGCTCGAAAAAATCGGCATCAAGGGGTATTTGACGACGCATCGCGGCCAAGGCTATTCGGTCTAGGGGCCGGTTATGTCGTTTGCCAAGTTCTTTAAAGATGCACTGCTTCCCGTTGCCGTGTGGATCTGCGGCGTGCTGCTGAGCTGTTTTGTACTGACGGTCGCCGGCGCCCCGGCATCCATCGTGGTCGTGGCGGTCGGTGTGTCCTTTATCTTTGGCATGCTGGGCATCGTGATCGAGTACGTGCGCCGTCGTCGTTTTCTGTGCCAGCTGGAGCGCGCGGCAGAGGAGCTGGGGAGCCCCGCATGGGTGCAGGAGATGGTGCAATGCCCGACCTATGCCGAGGGCGAGCTCGAATATGAGGTCTTGCGCCGGGTGGGCAAAGCCGCTTGCGACGAGGTGGCGGAAGGCCGGCGCCAGACCGATGATTACCGCGACTATATCGAGAGCTGGGTCCACGAGGCCAAGCTGCCCCTGGCGGCGGCTCATCTGATTTTGGAAAACCTGGACGGCAGCGAAGACGACCTGTCGCGCGTGGATGACCTGGGTCGCGAGCTGGCTCGCGTGGAGCGCTATATCGATCAGGCGCTGTACTATGCGCGCTCGGAAGTCGTAGAGCGCGACTACCTAATTCGCCGCTGGGGTCTCAAGAGCTTGGTGACGGGCGCGATTAAAGCCAACGCGCGCGAGCTCATTGCGGCGCACGTGGCTCCGGTGTGCGAGAACCTCGACTTTGAGGTGTTCACCGACGAGAAATGGCTCGAGTTTATTCTGGGCCAGCTCATTCAGAACAGCATTAAATATGCGCGTGAGGACGGCGCGAAGATTGTGTTTTCGGGTGCGTTGCTGGACGAGGGCCTGGCAAGCGAGCGCATCGAGCTTACCGTCGCGGACAACGGCTGCGGCGTGAGCGCGGCTGACCTGCCGCGCGTGTTCGAGAAGGGCTTTACCGGCGATAACGGCCGCACCACCAAGCGCGCAACGGGCATCGGCCTCTACCTGGTGGCGCGCCTGTGTTCCAAGATGGGCATCGACGTCACCGCGGCATCGGAGCCGGGCGAAGGCTTTGTCGTAACATTCGCTTTCTCGACCAACAAGTTCCAATACTTCGAGTAGTCGGGCCGTCTTGTGGTGCGAATGGCCATGTTCCCGAGCGTGAACATAGCTATGAGGCTCTAAAAAATCACCCAAACAAAACGTGCCACCCGACCAGGGCGGCACGCCATCTCTCTATTCAGCTAACTCGCTGAAGTACGGTGACGAAGGCGCAAGGCCGGGAGGGGTTATCTAAGCCGACATCCCGCAGCCGCGAAGCGGCGAGGACGTCGGCGTGATAACCCCGCAGGCCTTGCGCCGGCGGGAAGGAACCTACTTCACGACCAGAATGTCGCAGTCGGTGTTGCGCAGCAGGAATGTCGAAATCGAACCCAGGAGCGCATACTTGATCGAGGAAAGGCCACGAGCGCCGCAGAGCACCAGATCGGGCTTGACCACGTCGAGCATCTCGTCCTTGAGCGTCTCGCGAATACGGCCGGCGCGAATCATGACTTCGACCTCGGGAATGTTGGGATTAGCCTTGGCCTCTTCGAGCTGCTTGGCGATGGAGTTCTTAAAGGCCTCCTCCAGGCCGTTGACCAGATCGACCGGATAGGAACCGGCGCTCTCGAGCGCCGTGGAATCGATGACGTGACCGATGATCAGCTTGGCGCCATTGTTTGCGGCGACCTTGATAGCGCGTGTGAGCACAAAATCCTGCTGCTCAGTACCGTCGAGTGAAACAAATACCTTGGTATAGCCCTCGTTCATGGTTTCCTCCTTGGTCTATCGCACGGGCGCGGGGCTCGTGCATCGGACGACGTGTTGGCCGCCGGACACTTTAGCTTGTTGCAGTTATACCCAAGGATTTCGGTTTGACCGCTCGCAATTCTGTGAACGGGCGAGATTTTTGGTAAGGGTGGGCGCGGCCGCGGCCGAACGGTTGATAATGGGACATCGCCCGCAACCGTCCGCAGAACAACTATCGGCGGGTGACAAACGAGGGGGTCCCTTTGGATATCATCGAGCTTCTAAAATCTGCCTTCATGGGCCTGGTCGAGGGCATCACCGAATGGCTGCCCGTTTCGTCGACGGGCCACATGATCTTGGTGGACGAGTTCGTCAAGATGAATGTGAGCGAGACATTCTGGAATATGTTCCTGGTCGTGATTCAGCTTGGCGCCATTTTGGCCGTTTGCGTTCTGTTCTTCTACGACTTAAATCCGTTCTCGCCCAGCAAGGGCAAGGAGGGTCGTCGCGACACCTGGGTGCTGTGGGGCAAGATTGTGCTTGGCTGTATTCCCGCCGCGGCGATCGGTCTGCCGCTCAACGACTGGATGGAGGAGCATTTCTATAACGCTCCCGTCGTGGCGCTGGCGCTCATCGTGTACGGCGTGTTGTTTATCGTGATTGAGAACTGGCGTGCAAGTAAGCGCGAGAACGCCGCTCTTGTCGATTCGTTTGGTTCGCGTGCTGTGGTGGCGGGCGGGCGTCCCGCCGGTGCACACTTCGCGGCGCCTGCGGCGGATATTGCCGAAGACATTGACGATGACGAGGATTTGGACTTTGGATCCATCGCCACGCTCGAGGACCTGAGCTGGAAGACCGCATTGGGTATCGGTTGCTTCCAGGTGCTTTCGCTGATTCCGGGCACATCACGTTCTGGCTCTACCATCATCGGCGGCCTGCTGCTGGGCTGCACGCGCTCGGTGGCGTCCAAGTTCACGTTTTTCCTGGCCATTCCCGTTATGTTTGGCGCGAGCGCGCTCAAGCTGGTCAAGTACTTCGTTAAGGGCGGTACGTTTGGCACCAACGAGATTGCCATTCTGGGCGTGGGCTGCGTCGTGGCCTTTGTGGTTTCGCTTATTGCCATCAAGTGGCTCATGGGCTTCGTTCGCCGTCACGACTTTAAGTGCTTTGGCGTCTACCGCATTATTCTGGGCATCGTGGTGCTCGCGTACTTCTTTGTTCTGGAGCCTATGCTCGGCCTGTAACTTGGTTGACGCTGCGCGGCGGCCAGAGCGCGGCGCACGGAGTCGTGGTGTGATTTGCGTCGGTGTCCGCGCGGCTCGGTATACTGGTACGGCTCAAACTATGGCGCCGCCCGCAGGCGCGCCGTCCGTCAGATGAGGAGTCGCCCATGACCCAGCCCTTGCCCTGGGAAAAGAACGCCGCGGTACCCGTGCCGCCCGCGCGGGAATCCGTGCCGCTCGATGCATACACCGCCCCCGCTGCGCCGGAGCCCGAGCTCGTTCCGCTCGACATCTACGACGCTCCCGCGCCGGCACCCAAGCCCGTCAAGCCGCTCGTCGACATCGACAGCCTTAATCCCGCCCAGCGCGAGGCCGTCCTGACCACCGAGGGCCCGTTGCTGGTCCTCGCCGGCGCAGGCTCGGGCAAGACTCGCGTCCTGACCTTCCGCATCGCGCATATGCTCGGCGACCTGGGTGTTAAGCCTTGGCAGGTTCTTGCCATCACGTTTACCAACAAAGCCGCGGCCGAGATGCGCGAGCGTCTGACGGCGCTCATTCCCAGCGGTACCCGCGGCATGTGGGTGTGCACCTTCCACGCCATGTGCGTGCGCATGCTGCGCGAGGACGCCGACCTGCTGGGTTACACCGGTCAGTTCACCATCTACGATGACGATGACTCAAAGCGCATGGTGCGTGACATTATGCAGGCGCTCGGCATCGAGCAAAAGCAGTTCCCCATCAACATGATTCGCAGCAAGATCAGTTCGGCCAAAAACGCCATGATCGGCCCCGAGGACATGCTCAAATCTGCCGATAGCCCCAACGACAAAAAGGCCGCGCAGGTCTACCTGGAGCTGGAGCGCCGCCTGCGCGCCGCCAACGCGATGGACTTCGACGATTTGCTCGTGCGCACACTCGAACTGCTGCGCACCCGCCCCGAGGTGCTCGACAAGTACCAGGAGCGCTTCCGCTACATTAGCGTCGACGAGTATCAGGACACCAACCACGTCCAGTACGAAATCGCCAACCTTCTGGCCGCCAAGTACCAAAACCTCATGGTTGTGGGCGACGATGACCAGTCCATTTACAGCTGGCGTGGCGCCGACGTCACCAACATCTTGGACTTTGAGCAGGACTTTAAAAACTGCAAGACCGTTAAGCTCGAGCAGAACTACCGCTCTACGGGCCATATCCTAAACGCCGCCAACGCCGTGGTGCGCCACAACTCGCAGCGCAAGGACAAGCGCCTGTTTACGGCCGAGGGCGATGGCGAGAAGATCCAGGCCTTCCAGGCGAGCGACGAGCGCGACGAGGGCCGCTGGATTGCCGGTGAGATCGAGAAACTGCATGCCAAAGGCACGAGTTACGACGACATCGCCGTGTTTTATCGCACCAACGCCCAGTCGCGTATTCTCGAAGATATGTTCCTGCGCGCGGGCGTGCCCTACAAGATCGTGGGCGGCACTCGATTCTTCGACCGTGCCGAAATTCGCGACGTCATGGCCTACCTCAAGATGATCGTGAACCCGGCCGACGAGATGAGCGTCAAGCGCGTCATCAACACACCGCGCCGCGGCATTGGCTCCACCTCAATCCAAAAGATCGAGCAGCTGGCACGCGACAACCGTTGCTCGTTCTTCCAGGCTTGCGAGATCGCGTGCGCCGAAACCGGCATGTTTAGCGCCAAGGTGCGCAACGGCCTGTCGAGCTTTGTCTCACTGGTGCGCGAGGGCCGCCGCATGGACGGCGAGCTCAAGGACGTTGTCGAGATGATCGTCGATAAGACGGGCCTGCTGCAGGCGTTTCGTGCCGAGGGCACCATGGAATCTGAGAGCCGCGCCGAGAACATCCAGGAATTTCTGGGCGTTGCCGCCGAATTTGAGGAGACGCACGAGGATATCGAGGGTACGCTCGAGAGCCTGGAAGAGCTGCGCGCAGCCGGTGTTGCCGACGTGCCTGCCGGCGCCGAGCCCGAGCCCGTCGTGGTGAGCGCGCCTGCGCCCGAACCGGGGCCATCTGTCCCGGCATCCTCGTTTGAGGCGCTCGTCGGCGCCCGTGACGTCGCGGGCTCCAATCCGCTCGATGGCTTGGCCGCTCCGGCGCTGTCTCCGCAGGATGCCCTGGCCGCCGCCATCGCAGGCAACGCGTATGCCGCGCCGACGGAGCTGCCGGCGGCTGCCGTGCATGCCGACGAGATCGAGCGTACCTACGGTCCGCTCACCTGTAAGGCGCTGCCGGCACTCATGGAGTGGCTGGCCTTGCGCTCCGACTTGGATTCCCTGGCCGGCGAGACGCATGCCATTACCATGATGACCATCCACTCCGCCAAGGGCCTGGAGTTTCCGGCGGTGTTCGTGGCCGGCATGGAGGAGGGTATCTTTCCGCACGTGCACGACTTTGGCGGCAGCGATGATCCGGGCAAGCTCGAGGAGGAGCGTCGCCTGGCCTACGTCGCCATCACGCGTGCCCGCAAGCGCCTGTTCTTGACCTATGCGGCCACGCGTCGCACCTACGGTTCGACCTCCGCCAACCCGCGTTCGCGCTTTCTCAACGAGATTCCGTTTGAGGATATCGAGTTTAGCGGTATCGGTTCTGCCGGCTTTGAGGGCACGGGCTGGGAGAAGCGCGGCGACCGTCGCGGCACCTTTGGCTCGGGCATGGGTTCGGATATGTATGGCGGCAAGGTGTTTGGTTCGCATACGCGCTCGACCGGCGGTTCCGGTTCGCGCGGCGGATCGAGCTTCGACGATTTCTTTGGCGGCAGCAGCTACGGGACCGAGCGCCATCGTGGGGTCTCGCCCGACGCCGGTCGCGTTGCCTCGACCTTTGGCTCGGGCGCACCGCGAGCCAAAAAGCCGTCGTCCAAGGTGTCCCCAACAGTGGAGCGCAAGGTCGATCGCGCCAGCGCGTCGCAGGACTTTGCCGCGGGCGATACCGTGAGTCATAAGACCTTTGGCACGGGTACCGTGATCTCGGTCGCTGGAGACATGATCGAGGTCCAATTCGAAAAGACCGGCCAGACCAAAAAGCTAATGAAAGGCTTCGCTCCGATTGTTAAGCTGAATGCCTAACTGCGAGGTTGGCCGGGCGCGCCGGGGGCTTTGGTCGCCTGCTCGGACAGTCCTGCTCGCACGGAGAGCACATTAAGTGCTCTCCGGCTCGTGCGGAACTCGCGATCGACCAAAGCCCCCGGCGCGCCCTCTTCCTTGTGGCGTTTTGGCCTGCAGCTTGCGAACGTCGCTCTGCTCGTTCGCTTTTTGATCTGGAGAACCGGGTGGGCTGATAAATAGATGTGAGTAGGGGCTCCTCCGTTGATGAACGGGGGAGCCCCTTGTTGCGTTTTGGTTGTTGGTGCGACCTAGAGGTGGCTGATAATCAGTTCCATCTGGCCTTCGAGGTCAATGGAGCTGACGGTGCTGGGTGCCAGCAGATGGCTTCCCTTGTGGACGGGGTCGCCGCAGACGGTGCCTTCGCCGTCGATGACCGACAGGCACATGAAGGGCCAGCGCTGCTCCAAGGTCTTGCTGCCGTCGACGCGCACGCGATCGACGGTGTAGCAGGAGTTAGACTCGAGCTCGGTCACGCCGTTCACCTCGGGTGCGGCCACCGTGCCGTCGGTCGGAGCCTGAGCATCAAAGTCGATGCAGTCGAGGCTCTGCTCAATGTGCAGCGGACGCAGTTTGCCGTCGGTGCCGGGACGGTCGTAGTCGTACAGGCGATATGTCACGTCGCTTGACTGCTGCGTCTCCAAAATGAGCGTACCGGTCTTGATGGCGTGCACGGTACCGGAATCAATCTGGAAAAAGTCGCCCTTGTGGATCGGCAGCACGTTGAGCATGTCGTCCCAACGGCCCCCCTCGATCATCTGTGCGGCCTCGGCGCGGTCATGCGCGCGCTGGCCGACGATGATCGTGGCGCCGGGCTCGCAGTCCAGCACATACCAGCACTCGGTTTTGCCCAAGCTGCCGTTCTCGTGCTTGGCGGCGTACTCGTCGTTGGGATGAATCTGGATCGAAAGGTCGTCCTTGGCGTCCAGAATCTTAACGAGCAGCGGGAACTCCTTGCCCTCGCACCTGCCAAAGAGCTCGCGGTGCTCGGCCCACAGCCACGACAGCGTGTGGCCGGCATACGGGCCCTCCGCAATCTGGCAGTCGCCGTTGGGGTGGGCCGAGATGGCCCAACACTCACCGATGGGTCCATCGGGAATGTCGTAGCCAAATACGGTTTCGAGTTGGCGGCCGCCCCAGATCTTCTCGTGGAAGATCGGCGTCAGTTTAATCAAATCGGACATATTCATACCCCATTGTGTTGCGCGGGCGTTGCACAAACAGCTCAAAACGAGCGCCCGCATGACTACAAAAACCTATGCCAACGTTACGTTGTGCAACTCAAAGCGGTCGCCAACGTTGCGCGAGACCGAATACTCAAAGGCCGCGCCGCTGTCCAAAAAGCCAATCTGGTTGAGCTCGAGCAGGGGAGAGCCAGGTTTGGTGTCCAGGCGCTCGGCTTCTTCCTCGGTTGCTGCCACGGCGCGAATGGTACGGTGGAAGCTCGAGATCTTCAGCCCACATTGCTCGCGGACAAAGCGGTAGACCGATCCGTACAGGTCCTTCTTTTTAAGGCCCGGAATCAGCTCGAGGGGCATGTAGGTGTACTCGATAACGATGGGCTTCTCATCGGCCTGACGCACGCGCACGATGTGATAGGCAAAGTCATCCTCGGCAATTCCCAGCTGGGCTGCGATGTCCGCTGGTGGATTAACAATCGAGAAATCATAGACCACCGAGGTCACCTTCTCCCCGCGGTGCTCATACGAAAAGCCCTGGGCACGGTCGTTTTTGCCCTGGAAAAACGCTTGGCCGGGAAGTCCCGCCGTGTCCTTAACGTAGGTACCCGATCCACGACGGCTGGTAACAAGACCTTCCTCGGTGATTTGCTCGATAGCTCGTTTGACGGTGATTTTGGAAACGCTATAGAGCTCGCAGAACTCAACGACGGTGGGAAGCTTGTCGCCTGGTTTAAGAGCGCCATCCTCAATACTTCGACGAATATCTGCAGCTATCGCCTCGTATTTGGGAATCATGGAACCTCCTTTCCAACTTGATTGAGTATAAAAGAAAGTATACTCAACACCTAAGTATCCCTATTGAGTCATTGAAAAGTTCGATAGATATATTACTAAAAGTCGCTTTGCGCTAAAAATAAAAGCGCTCTAAATAAATATACATTCGAATAATGTCGTGTTGAGAAATCTAATCGGTCCGAGGACGGGGCCGAACCGATTTAGCACCCAGCGAACCGAATCCTGTATTCTGCATTTCCTCAGATAAAACCTACCAAAACAAACCTGTCCCTTTTTGGTAGGTTTTTGCCTTGGGAGCGGTACCATACAGACAATGTTTAAACGAGAAAGGCGGGCCCCTATGGAACCTAAGCAGTACTACATCGGCATCGACGTCGGCGGCACTTCGGTTAAGGAGGGCCTGTTCGACGGGGATGGCAACCTGCTTGCGAAGGTCAGCGTGCCCACGCCTCCCATCGTTGACGCTGCGGGCTTTGCCGCGGTGACCGAGGCTATCGACCAGGTGGTAGCCAAGGCACAGATTCCGCGTGCCTTTGTGGCGGGCATTGGCCTTGCTGTTCCGTGCCCCATTCCGGCAGCGGGCGATGCCAAGGTCAAGGCCAACATTGCCATTAACCTGCCCGAGTTGAAGATCGCCATTCAGGAGCACTGCCCCGATGCGGTCGTTAAGTACGAGAACGATGCCAACGCCGCTGCCATGGGCGAGGCTTGGCTCGGTTCTGCCAAGGACGTGCAGAATGTGGTGATGGTCACCATCGGTACCGGCGTGGGCGGCGGCGTTATCGTCAACGGCGATGTGGTGTCGGGTGTTGTGGGCGCCGGCGGCGAGATTGGCCATATGTGCCTGAATCCGGCTGAGGAGCGCACTTGCGGCTGCGGCGGCCATGGCCACCTGGAGCAGTATTCCAGCGCCACCGGCGTGGTGAGCAACTACCTTGCCGAGTGCAAGAAGGCGGGCGTCGAGCCCATCGAGCTCACCGGCCCTTCCGATTCCAAGGACGTGTTCCAAGCCTGCCGCGAGGGTGATAAGCTCGCGCTGGCCGCGGCCGATACCATGGCCGACTATCTCGGCCGCGCCCTGGCGCTTATTGCCAACGTGGTCGATCCCGAGATGTTCCTGATCGGCGGCGGCGCCTCCGCCTCGGCCGATGTCTACCTCGATAAGGTTCGCGAGTACTTCCAGCGCTACGCGCTTTCCGCCTCGCGTGAGACGCCCATTAAGGTTGCCTCGCTCGGAAACGACGCCGGCATCATCGGTTCTGCCTACGTAGCCCTGCGCGCTGCCGGTAAATAGCTGGTGCAAGGGGGCCAGGTTACTTTGCACCAACATGGTGCAAAAGGGACAGCCTTGGCCCCCATACCTGCCACAAAATATGCCGTGGCCCTTCCGTCCCCAAAGGCCAGCTGCCAGCGTGCTACCATAGCTACGTCTAATTACACATACCAAGTGGAGGATACCCATGGCAAACGTTCTTGTCTTTGGTCACCAGAACCCCGATAACGACGCCATCATGAGCGCCGTCGTTCTGTCTCAGCTGCTCAACCAGGTTGAGTATGCCGGCAACACCTATGAGGTCTGCGCTCTTGGTCAGCTTCCGGCAGAGTCCGCCAAGCTGCTCGCAGACGCCGGCATTGCCGAGCCCCGCATGATTGAGTCCGTCGAGGCCGGCCAGCTTGTCGTTCTCACCGACCATAACGAGTCCGCCCAGTCCGTCGCCGGCCTTAAGGACGCCACGGTCTTTGGCGTCGTTGACCATCACCGCATCGGCGACTTTGAGACCGCCGGCCCGCTGCACTACATCTGCCTGCCCTGGGGTTCCAGCTGCACCATCGTCACTAAGCTCGCCGGCGTGCTCGGCGTTGAGCTTTCCGACGTTCAGGCCAAGCTACTGCTCTCGGCCATGATGACCGACACGCTCATGCTCAAGAGCCCCACCACCACCGATGTCGACCGCGCCGTCGCCGCCAAGCTCGGCGAGCAGGTGGGTGTCGACCCGGTCAAGTTTGGCATGGAGGTCTTCCTCACCCGTCCGTCCGGCTCC
The DNA here is from genome assembly GCF_050313495.1 of Collinsella sp. SGI.178. Taxonomy (NCBI): domain Bacteria; kingdom Bacillati; phylum Actinomycetota; class Coriobacteriia; order Coriobacteriales; family Coriobacteriaceae; genus Collinsella; species Collinsella sp. SGI.178. Next base: position 38,290 of record NZ_JBNPLM010000016.1, read on the forward strand.
TTCACCGCAGCCGAGATGGTCGGCAACGACATCAAGATGTTCGAGCCCGCCGGCAAGAAGCTGCTCATCGGCCAGTACGAGACCGTCGACAAGAGCCGTGCTCTCGGCATGATCGACGAGATCCGCGAGGCCATGCGCGCCTACGCCGCCGAGAAGGGTGCCGACGGCATCGTCCTGTGCATCACCGACATCATGGAGGAGGGCTCGCAGGTCCTGCTCGAGGGCGAGACCGAGGCCGCTCAGAAGGGCCTGGGCATTGCCGACGAGCACGACGGCGTCTGGATGCCGGGCGTCCTCTCCCGTAAGAAGCAGGTCGCTGCCCCCATCATGGCTGCCTGCTAGGTTTTGTAACCTGCTACGACCGGACCGCGGACGCCCCGCGCTCCGGTCGTTTTTTGTGCGCGGGACCGCGTCCCCTATTGGACAGGGGCGCCCGTACCGTTGGGCAAATAATGTTCAACCTGTGGTTCCGCTTTTCGGCCACGCCTGCGTGCTTGTCGTGCAGGGTAGGCTAGATGCAAGCGTAATACGTTGGAGCGCGGTGCCGCCACTTGGGCGGGCCGTGCTTTTTTAAGACGGGAGCTTTCCCGTGAAAGGAGCCGCCCATGGCAGCAACTGAGCAGCTGTTCAACGTTCGTGAGCGCAAACGCTTTGAACGTCATGACATCTGGGAGCGCATCGCCGAGAACGGCACGATTTCCGCCGCCGTCATGGTCATCGCCGCCATCGCCGCCGTTATCTGCGCCAACACCGATGTCTACGAGGCTATCCATCACTTTTTGGAGACCCCGCTGTATGTGGGTCTGGGCAACCTTACGGCTGGCCTCACCGTCGAGCTTTTCGTCAACGACTTTCTCATGGCGATCTTCTTTTTGTTGGTGGGCATTGAGCTTAAGTACGAGATGACGGTCGGCGAGCTCAAGAATCCGCGTCAGGCCATGCTTCCCATGCTGGCAGCCGTGGGCGGCGTCGTCGTTCCCGCCTGCATCTACCTGATCTTTAACCATGCCGGCGCCCGCAACGGTTGGGCCATCCCCATGGCAACCGATATTGCCTTTGCGCTGGGCGTGCTGTCGCTTTTGGGCAATCGCGTGCCCAACGGCGTGCGCGTGTTCTTCTCGACGCTTGCCATCGCCGACGACCTCATCTCCATCGCCGCCATCGCCATTTTCTACGGCCAGAGCCCCAGTCCGTTTTGGCTGGGTGCCGCTGCAGTTGTGACCTGCGCACTTGTGTGGCTCAACAAAACTCAGCATTATCGCCTTGCCCCGTACTCGGTGCTTGGTCTGCTGCTGTGGTTTTGCATGTTTAAGAGCGGCGTGCACGCCACGCTTGCCGGTGTCATCCTGGCCTTCACCATCCCGGCCAAGTGCGGTGTTAAGCTCGATAGCCTTACCGATTGGCTAGGCGAGTACCTGCCGTTGCTCGACGACCGTTACGACGACGAGGCGCACATCCTGGGCCAGCACGACTTTACCCTTTCGACCACCAAGGTCGAGCGTGTCATGCACCGTGTGACCCCGCCGCTCATCCGCATGGAGCGCCTGATCTCCACGCCGGTCAACTTTGTGATCCTGCCGATCTTTGCGTTTGTCAACGCGCAGGTTCGCCTTGTGGGCGTGGACATGAGCGTGCTGCTTACCGACCCGGTGACCCTCGGCGTGTACTTTGGCATGCTGCTGGGTAAGCCGATCGGTATCTTTGGCGTGACGTTTGCCCTGGTCAAGCTTAAGGCTTGCGAGCTGCCTCATAACGTTAACTGGCATATGATCGCCGGCGTGGGCATTTTGGGTGGCATCGGCTTTACCATGTCGATCCTCATCAGCGGCCTCGCCTTCCCGACGGCCCAGTTCGAGGTTCTGGCCGCCAAGGCCGCCATTCTTGCCGGTTCTGTTACCGCGGCCGTGCTGGGCATGATCTACATGAGCGTGGTCTGCAAGCACCCTTCGCCCAAGGACGAGTAGGAGCGCGAAAACCGGGGCCGGACATGCCCCGGATGCCCTCGTGTGAAAAAATGCCGTTTGTGAGCACTGTCACAAACGGCATTTCATTTATTTGCCATTTTTATTCCACGGTGCCGTAGACGGCGCCCCAGCCGTGGGCGGCAAGGGCCGAGTTAAGCTGGTCGCAAAGCGATTGGCGGTCGTAGTGGCCGGGCGGCAAAAGATTCACGATTTCCATGAGATCGGGCGCCAGGTCCAAGATCTCCGCCTGAACGATTAGATCCAGGCGGTCAATGGCCTTACGGTCATAAAACAAGCCGTCGACCAGACGCTGCAGGTCTCCGAACTCCTCGGCTTGAAAAGAGCCGTATTCCATACTGCCTCCTTGGATGTGCCATGCGGCTATACGGGTCATACGGTGGATATCGTAATTCATTGCGATGGACTTAATCTATCACGGCTTCATACCGTTGCGGCGGTAGCGGTCTATACTTAGACAAACTGCAACGTCCCGCTTTGCGAAAGGTCGCACCCATGCAGACGATCTACCAGAAGATGGAAACCACCGAACTCGATGCCGCCATCGAGGCGCTCAAAGCCGAGGTTGCCGAGGTCAAGGCCAAGGGCCTGGCGCTCGACATGGCGCGCGGCAAGCCGTCGCCCTCCCAGGTGGACATCTCGCGCCCCATGCTCGATATCCTCAATGCCGACGCCGATCTGCACGACGGTAACGTCGACTGCTCCAACTACGGCTGCTTTGAGGGCATTCCCTCGGCACGCAAGCTGGCGGGGGAGTTCCTGGGTTGCCCCGCCGATCAGACGCTCGTACTGGGTTCGTCGAGCCTTTTGATCGAGCACGATATCGCCGGTATGTTCTGGCGCTGCGGCTCGTGCGGCAGCGAGTCTTGGGAGGCTTATGAGGCCGCGCACGACGGTAAGAAGGTCAAGTTCCTGTGCCCGGTTCCCGGCTACGACCGTCATTTTGGCATCACCGCCGACCTGGGTATCGAGAACGTCCCCGTCGCGATGACCGGCAACGGCCCCGACATGGACGAGGTAGAGCGCCTGGTTGCCACCGACGACTCCATCAAGGGCATCTGGTGCGTGCCCAAGTATTCCAACCCCACGGGCATCACCTTTAGCGAGGACACCGTGCGCCGCTTGGTCGAGATGCCCACGGCCGCGCCCGATTTTCGCATCTTTTGGGACAACGCCTACTGCGTGCACGACCTGTACGACGAGACCGACGAGCTCGCCAACATCTTCGATCTTGCCCGCGCGGCGGGTACCGAGGACCGCGTGGTGGCATTCGCCTCGACGTCCAAGATCACCTTCCCGGGCGCGGGCATCGGCTTTATCGGTGCGAGTCCCGCGGTCATCGCGGAGTTCTCCAAGCGCCTGAAGGCCGGTCTTATCAGCGCCGACAAGCTCAACCAGCTACGCCACGTGCGCTTCCTTCCCACCATCGAGGCGGTCAAGGAGCACATGAAAAAGCATGCCGAGTTCTTGCGTCCGCGCTTTGAGGCCGTCGAGCGCAAGCTCACTGAGGGCCTGGGCGATACGGGTTGCGCTACTTGGACGCATCCCCGCGGCGGCTACTTTGTGAGCTTTGATGGCCCCGAGGGCTCGGCCCAAAAGGTCGCCGCGCTTTGCGCCGACCTGGGTGTCAAGCTCACGCCGGCAGGTGCCACCTGGCCTTATGGCAAGGATCCGCGCGACACCAACATCCGCATCGCGCCGAGTTATCCCACGGTCGAGGACCTGGAGGCCGCACTCGACGTGCTGGTGCTGGCCGTCAAGCTCGTCGCTGCCGAGCTTGCTCGTGCCGAGCGCGCCTAACGCGTAGGGCCCCGCAAATCCGCGTCCAGTACCATCCACACTCTCGATACGCAAAGGAGCGTATACATGGATTTGGGTATTTCCACCAACCCCACGCCGGAGCTCTACACCATCAGGGTGACCGGTGAGATTGATATCTCTAACGCCGACAGCTTGCGTAACGCCATCGACTTGGCGCTCGAGCAGCCCACCGAGGCCGTTGAGCTCGACTTTGCCCAGGTGAGCTATATCGACTCGACAGGTATTGGCGTACTTGTGGGCGCCGCGCACCACGCAGCCGATCACGACAAGCGGTTTGGCTGCGTCAACGTGCAGCCCCCGGTGATGCGCGTGGTTCAGTTGCTGGGTGTCGACCAGGAGATTTCAATTACGGCGGCATAAGCCCTGCCCCAAAAAGGGCGTGCCGTTTGGTATATGTTTGTGATGCGCTCGGATGTTTTGACGTCCGGGCGCTATACTTGACCGAATGAATAGACGAGTTCCGGCCGAATGGCGCGGTGCGGGCTCGACTCACATCGAGCCTTGGAGGTATGTGTGTTTGGTATTGGAGAGGGTGAGCTCGCGATCATCGTGGTCTTCGGCTTTTTGCTGTTTGGCCCGGATAAGCTCCCGCAGATGGGCCGCACGATCGGCCGTGCCATCCGTCAGTTCCGCGAGACGCAGGAAAAGATGACGGCTGTTGTTCAGTCCGAGATTATCGATCCGGTAAGCGAGGCCGCTTCGGCTCCGGTCAAGCCCAAGAAGGCTGCCGTCGATGACGATTCCGATGCGGACGAGGATGCCGTCGATACGGCCGCGCCCGCAAAGAAGGAGACCTTTGCCGAGCGCCGTGCCCGCCTTGCCGCCGAGAAGGCCGCGAGTGAGGGTGCTGCCGAGGACGAAGGTGCTGCTGGTGAGGCTGAGGGCGCCGAGTCTGCCGCTGCCGCCGTCGAGCCCGAGCCTGCTGCAGAGCCGGAGCCCGAGCCCGAGCCGGCAGAGCCCACGACGGCTGACCTCTACGCCCGTCGTCCCCGCAAGCGCAAGGCCGTCGTCGACCAGCTCGCTCGCGAGCTCGAGGCCGAGGACGACGCCGCTGCCGCCCATGCCCCGAAGGGAGGCGATGAGTAATGCCTATCGGACCTGCGCGCATGCCGCTCTTCGATCATCTGGGTGAGCTCCGTCGCCGCCTGACCATCGTGGTCGTGTCAGTTTTTGCCGCCGCCATCGTGCTGTATTTCGCCACGCCCGTGGTGCTCGACATCCTGGAAGACCCCATCCGCTCCTTTGTGCCGGACGGCAAGTTCTACATCACCACCACGCTCGGCGGCTTTGGTCTGCGCTTTTCGCTGGCCCTCAAGATGGCCGTTGTCATGTGCACGCCTATGATCATTTGGCAGATTCTGGCGTTTTTCCTGCCGGCGCTTCGCCCCAACGAGCGCAAGTGGGTTGTGCCCACGGTGCTCGCCTCGACGGTGCTGTTCTTCCTGGGCGCAATCTTTTGCTACTTCATCATCATCCCTGCGGGCTTTGAGTGGCTCATCGGCGAAACCTCGGCCGTCGCTACGGCGCTGCCCGATCTGGAGAACTACGTCAACATGGAGCTGCTCTTTATGATCGGCTTTGGCGTGGCGTTTGAGCTGCCGCTCATCATCTTCTACCTGTCTGTCTTCCATATCGTGTCCTATGCGGCCTTCCGCGGTGCCTGGCGTTACGTATACGTTGGCCTGCTTGCGGGCTCGGCTGTGATTACGCCCGACGGCTCGCCCGTTACACTGGGTCTCATGTATGGCGCCCTGCTCTCGCTCTACGAGATTTCGCTCGCCATCGCCCGCGTGGTCATTACCGCGCGCGATGGCAAGGAAGGCTTGTTTGTGAGCCGTCTGGATCTGTTCTCGAACGACGACGAGGACGACGAGGAGTAAATCCGTATGCACGAGGTTGGCATTGTCAACGGCATACTCGATACAGTGATTCGCGCGGCGCGTGGGGCGGGGGCCTCGCGCGCTGTTTTGGTAACGCTGCGCATTGGGGATATGACCGAAGTTGTGCGTGAGGCGCTCGACTTTGCGTGGGAGACGTTTCGCGACGAGGACATGCTCACGCGCGGCTGCGAGCTTGCCGTGGAGGAAGTCCATCCACAAAGCGAGTGCCTGGACTGCCGCGAGGTCTTTGAGCACGACCGCTTCCATTGCCGCTGTCCTCAGTGTGGCGGCACCAACGTGCGCCTGCTGCACGGCCGCGAGCTCGACATCGCCAGCATCGAGATCGAAACCCCCGACAATTAACCAGCCTGCCATTTGGGGACGGGGTATAAATGGTAGAAGTAAGGAGTGCCGAGTATGGCCGAGAAAACTATTGATATCGCATCGCCGATTCTGTCGCGCAATGAGCGCCTGGCAGATCAGCTGCGTCAGCGATTCAAAGAGACAGGCACCTATGTGATCAATGTGCTGTCGAGTCCCGGCTCTGGTAAGACCACCACGATTCTGGGCACCAACGAGCGCCTGCGCGACAAAGCCGGCCTGCGCTGTGCCGTCATCGAGGGCGATATCTCCTCGGATGTCGACGCCATCACCATGAAGGAAGCCGGCATGCCCGCCATTCAGATCAACACGGGCGGTCTGTGCCACCTCGAGGGCAACATGATCATGAAGGCCGTTGACGCGTTCGACCAGGCAGTGGGCCTTCAAAACATCGATGTTATCTTTATCGAAAACGTGGGCAATCTGGTCTGTCCGGTCGACTTTGACCTGGGCGAGAACCTGTCCATCATGATTCTCTCGGTGCCCGAGGGCGACGACAAGCCCATTAAGTACCCGGGCATCTTCCAGCACGCTGGCGCACAGCTGCTCAACAAGGTCGATGTGGCCCCGGCTTTCGATTTTGACATGGATAGGTATACTAAGACACTCGATGACCTCAATCCGCAGGCGCCGCGGTTTGCCGTGAGCGCACGCAAGGGCGAGGGCATGGATGCCTGGTGCGATTGGCTCATCGGGCAGATCGAACAAACAAGGGCGTAAGTCGGCCGTCGTACGTGCGGGCGCAGCCGCAGACACACGAGATAGGAGCCTCTTTTGAAGCTCATCATCGCCGAGAAAAACGACGCCGCGCGTCAGATTGCCGAGCGTCTTTCCACGGGCAAGCCCAAAAAGGACAAGGTGTATAACACCGCCATCTACCGTTTTGAGTGGAAGGGCGAGGAGTGCGTGACAATCGGCCTTGCCGGTCACATCCTTGCGCCCGATTTTTGCGACAGCGTGCTGTTCGATAAAAAGCTGGGTTGGTATTCGGTCACCGAGGACGGCGAGATGCTGCCGGCCGACATACCCGATGGCCTGGCGCGTCCGCCCTATGACACCAAGCGCAAACCGTTCCTTGCCGACGGTATCTCCATCAAAGGCTGGAAGCTCGAGAGCCTGCCCTACCTTACCTGGGCGCCCGTTATCAAACTGCCGGCCGAGAAAGAACTCATTCGCTCGCTCAAGAACCTTGCCAAGAAGTCCGACAGCGTCATCATCGCCACGGACTTCGATCGCGAGGGCGAGCTGATTGGTTCGGACGCCCTCAACAAGGTGCGCGAGGTTGCGCCCGACTTGCCGGTTGCCCGCGCCCAGTATTCTTCGTTTACCAAGGCCGAGATCACGCAGGCCTTTGATAACCTCGTCTCGCTCGACCAGAACCTGGCCGATGCCGGCGAGAGTCGTCAGCACATCGACCTCATTTGGGGTGCGGTGCTCACGCGCTACCTGACGCTCGCCAAGTTTGGCGGCTTTGGCAACGTGCGTTCTGCCGGCCGCGTGCAGACCCCGACGCTCGCCTTGGTGGTCGAGCGCGAGCGCGAGCGCATGGCGTTTGTGCCCGAGGACTATTGGCAGATTCGCGGCATGGCTGCCGCGCAGGCTGCTGCCGAGGACGACCGCTTTAAGATCGCGCACAAGACGGCGCGCTTTACCGACAAGGATGCTGCCGAGATGGCGTACGGCCATGTCGACGGCGTTGCGACGGCGACCGTTGCCGCGGTGACCAAGCGCTCGCGTAAGCAGCAACCGCCCACGCCGTTTGCGACGACCTCGCTGCAGGCTGCCGCTGCGGCCGAGGGCATCTCGCCTGCGCGTACGATGCGCCTCGCCGAGTCCCTCTACATGGCCGGTCTCATCAGCTACCCGCGTGTCGACAATACCGTGTACCCTGCGACGCTTGATCTGGGCGCCGTGGTGAGCGACCTGGCAAAGATCAACCCGGCGCTGGCGCCCGTGTGCAAAAAGGTGCTTGCCGGTCCTATGAAGCCCACGCGCGGCAAGGTCGAGACCACCGACCACCCGCCTATCTATCCCACGGGCGAGGGCGATCCGTCCACGCTCGACGGTGGCCAGCGCAAGCTCTACGACCTCATCGCTCGCCGCTTCCTGGCGACGCTTATGGGCCCCGCCACCATCGAGAACACCAAGCTCGAGCTCGACGTGAACGGCGAGCCGTTCGTGGCTTCGGGCGATGTGCTCGTGACCCCGGGTTTCCGCGAGGCATACCCGTACGGACTCAAGCGCGACGAGCAGATGCCGCCGCTGGAGCAGGGCGACACGGTCGACGTATTCGACATTAAGCTCGAGGCCAAGCAGACCGAGCCGCCCGCACGCTACAGCCAGGGCAAGCTCGTGCAGGAGATGGAAAAGCGCGGCCTGGGCACCAAGTCCACGCGCGCGAGCATCATCGAGCGCCTGTACGCCGTGCGCTATCTCAAAAACGATCCCGTGGAGCCGAGTCAGCTGGGTATCGCCATCATCGATGCACTGTCGCAGTTTGCCCCGCGCATCACGAGCCCCGATATGACCAGCGAGCTCGACGGCGACATGACCCGCGTGGAGCGCGGCGAAGATACCGAAGAGCATGTCGTGACGCACTCGCGCGCGCTGCTGGCCGGCGTGCTCGATGAGCTGCTCAAGCATACGCAGGAGCTGGGCGACGCCATCAGCGATGCCGTCACGGCCGATGCGCGCGTGGGCGCCTGCCCCAAGTGCGGCAAGGATCTGGTCATGAAGACGAGCGCCAAGACCCGCGGCAGCTTTATCGGCTGCATGGGCTGGCCCGACTGCGACGTGACCTATCCGGTGCCGAGCGGCGTCAAGGTGAGCCCGCTCGAGGGCGAGGCGGCCGTGTGTCCCGAATGCGGCGCACCGCGCATTAAGTGCCAGCCGTTCCGCCAGAAGGCTTTCGAGATCTGCGTGAACCCCACGTGTCCCACCAATTACGAGCCCGACCTTAAGGTGGGCGAGTGCAAGGTGTGCGCCGAGGCCGGACGCCATGGCGATCTGATTGCGCACAAGAGCGAGAAGAGCGGCAAGCGCTTTATCCGCTGCACCAACTATGACGATTGCGGCGTGAGCTATCCGCTGCCGGCGCGTGGCAAACTCGAGGCGACGGGCGAGACCTGTCCCGAGTGCGGCGCTCCCATCGTGGTGGTCAGCACGGCGCGCGGTCCGTGGCGCATCTGCGTCAACATGGACTGCCCGACCAAGGAGAAGAAGCCCGCCCGCGGCCGCAAGACGACGACCAAGGCGAGTACGGCGAAGAAGACCACGGCGAAAAAGACGACTGCCAAGAAGGCTGCCGCGAAAAAGACGACCACAAAGAAGGCGGCCGCCAGCAAGTAACGGCGCAGCCGAAACATTGCCCAAAACAAAAACGGGCGAGGGTCCCATGATCCTCGCCCGTTTTTTGTTCGGCGG